>NZ_JBGCUE010000012.1 GCF_041102575.1 Tenuifilum sp. 4138str
TAAATCTATGAAATTTATAGAAACTAAAGTACCTGCAATGAAATTGCAGGGTTTTAACCAATTCCTATGATAATAAATAAAGCCTGGTAATTAAGATTACATATGTAAACGTAATTATTTTTACTATGTTTACATATGTATTTTGATAAAATTTTTCGAATAATTACATTTGTGAACCCCGCAAATGATATGTACAAAAACACTACGATTATGGTTAATGAAAGATTGCTTAAACTTATGGAGCATGAAAAGGTAACTGCTGCGAAGCTGGCCGATATATTAGAGGTTCAACCCAGCGCCATTTCCCATATACTTTCAGGGCGAAATAAGCCAAGTTTTGACTTTATTCAAAAGCTAGCCACAAATTTCCCAAGGTTGAATATTGATTGGATTATAACCGGCAAGGGTAATATGTACAAGGTTGCAGTTCAACAGTCGCTTTTCGATCCACCATCACCTTTAATCCCTAAAACAGATAATACCAGCTCTAAAGCCAACGATAAAAATGATGATTTGCATAAATCGCCTAAATTTACAAATGTAAACATTCCGGTTTCGCCAAAAGTTGTAAAGCAAATTATTTTTATCTATTCAGATAATACTTTTGAAATATATTATCCATCAAAGTCCGATTAACTATTTTTGTTAGTTTTGCAAAAAAAATGCTGTACAAGAAGTTAATCAGACCAATATTTTTCCTCTTAAATCCTGAATTTGCTCATAGGTTAGTGGTCGCAACGCTTAAAGTGGCCTTTACCATTCCCGGTGTGCGTTTTCTTTGTTTTAAAATGTTCGCGGTATCTCACCCTTCGCTTCGGCGCGAGGTCTTTGGCTATCATTTTTCCAATCCCGTAGGGCTTGCCGCTGGATTCGATAAGAATGCTGATTACTTTCCCGAGTTAGCATGTTTTGGTTTTTCATTTATTGAGGTTGGTACTGTTACACCAAAACCTCAACCTGGAAATCCCAAACCACGTTTATTCCGCTTAATTGCCGACAATGCTTTGGTAAACCGAATGGGATTCAATAATAAAGGTGTTGATTATGTTAAGTTGAACTTGTCAAGAAAGCGTCGTCCAAAAAATTTAATAATAGGTGGTAACATTGGAAAGAATACGTTAACGCCAAACCAAAATGCAATCGATGACTATCTTACTGTTTTCCATTGTTTATACCCCCATGTGGACTACATTGTGGTTAATGTTAGTTGTCCTAACGTAGCAAATCTGCGCGATTTGCAGGACGATGATAGTCTGAAAAACTTACTTAAGGCTATTACTACCGAACGAAAGAACTACGATTTCTATAAACCAATACTTCTAAAGGTTTCACCGGATCTTACCAATGAACACCTGACGGCAACAATTAAAATTGCTGAAGAAGAAGGGATTGATGGGTATATTGCAACCAATACTACAACATCACGCGATAACCTTCAAGCCCCTAAAGCAAAAGTTAAATCCATTGGGAACGGGGGTTTAAGCGGTAAGCCTTTGGCTAAACGCTCTACTGAAGTAATCAAGCTTATTCATACCCTTACCCAGGGGGCAAAACCCATTATTGGGGTTGGTGGCATTCATTCTCCTAACGATGCAATAGAGAAACTGAAAGCCGGTGCTACACTCATTCAGGTTTACACAGGGTTCATCTACGAGGGACCGGCTATTGTTAAGCACATTAATAAAGCATTGATAAATAGTGATATAGCATAAACTAAAGAAACCAATATGACAAAAATTATTGATTGTCGTGGACAGCTATGTCCTCAGCCACTTATCAATACTAAAAAGGCTCTGAAAGAATCGGTTAAGGATGAAACGATTCAGGTTTTAATTGACAACGCAACATCGTGCCAGAATGTTTCCCGTTTTTTAGCCGATAACGCAATCCCATTTACCGTTGATGAACAGAATGGACTTTTTACCCTAACAATCAATCCAACCGATTCGGAATTTAATACCAAGAAAGAGGCAGAGGAATACTGCGAGGTCAGTTTTCCACCCAGAAGCAAAAAATACATTGTTGTTCTTACCAGCCATTTAATGGGAAATGGAGACAATGATCTGGGAAAAATTCTCATGAAAGGTTTTTTAAACACTCTACCCAGTCTCGAAGGGCTTCCGGAGGAGATCATTTGTTACAACAGCGCAGTTACACTTGCTGTAAAGGGTAGCGATACTGCTCAGAGCCTAGTAAAACTCATGGAAATGGGTGTTAAAATCACACTTTGCGGAACTTGTGTCGATTTCTTTAGTATAAAGGATAAAATTGAGGTGGGAACAATCTCTAATATGCTCTATATTGCTGAAAGGCTTAGCTCAGGAATCCATACTGTTAAACCGTAGTAATGGCGAACTATTACTTCGATAATTCGGCTACCGGTCACCCTAAGCCACCTGATGTTGCCCAATACATCAATGAGTACCTGAAGCTTGGTGGCACCTATGGACGTAGTGCATACGATAGGGTCATTAATGTTTCTAGGATAGTTGAGCATACCCGAACCTTACTCGCTAGGCTATTAGGCACTAGCCTTACCGAAAATATAGTGTTTACATATAACGCAACCCATGCACTCAATAATGCCATAAAGGGTTTTTCCTACCGGAAAAAACGAGTACTTATTTCCCCCTTGGAGCATAATGCGGTAACACGCCCTGTGTTGCACCTGCAGAATACTATTGGACTTGAGTTCGATATCATGCCTTACAACCCCGATGGTTCAATAAATCTTGAAGGCCTCAGGCTATTCGATCTAAAATCATACGATCTGTGTATTGTTAACCATGTTAGTAATGTGAATGGGGTTGTACAGCCTATTGCTGAGCTAAAAGCTCTGCTGGGTGATATTCCGCTGCTTGTCGATGCAAGTCAGTCGGCAGGGCATATTCCTATTGAGGTGGATACCTGGAACATCGATATGCTAGCATTAACTGGGCATAAGGGGTTGATGGGACCAACCGGAACAGGTTGCCTGTTTGTTCGCTCCCCCGAAATAATCATCCCGTTAATACATGGGGGTACAGGTTCCCGTTCCGATAGCTTTCTGATGCCCGACTTTTTACCCGATAGGTTTGAGGCCGGAACCCCTAATGTTTTGGGTATTTTCGGTTTATATGGAGCCCTATCGGCAAATGTAACCAATTGCTATGAGCACGAACATTTTATGGACCTACTCGATAGGGTTGAGCGTTTAAAATCATTTAAAGTGTTCCGATCCCTTGATGTTAACCATCAGGCATCGTTATTCTCAATAACTTCCAATAAATACAGCCCTTCAGAACTGTCGGAGCAGCTTTTCAAGCGCTACTCCATTGAAACCCGAAGTGGTCTTCACTGTGCACCGCTTGCGCACCAAACCCTAAAGACGTTCCCTATGGGTACTGTCAGGTTTTCGCTTTCCAAATACCATAATTCAACCGATTTGAATTACCTTTACTCTGCCCTGAAAGAGCTCAATCATGGATGAACGGAAAGGAAAATGTTTACTCCTTTTTCAGAGTATTCATAAGGTAATGCAAGCTGAGCATATTATTGCAGGTTTAGGCGTGCAGTATCAAATAATTCCAGTACCCAAGGAGTACAGCTCTGAATGTGGAATGTGTATTGAAATTGATTGTTCTGATAGCAATAATCTTTTAGCTGAATTACAACTAGATAGATTATCGTTTAACATAGTAATAAAAGTAGATTCATGAGTACCAATTTCGACTTGTTAACCAATGTGGAGTACGGTGGCTGTTCGGCTAAGATTCCAGCTTCGGTGCTCGAGTCCATTCTGCTTAACCTGCCCAAGGTGACCGATCCCAATGTGTTGGTAGATATTGATACCCACGACGATGCTGGGGTTTTCAGGATAAATGAGGATTTAGCCATAATTCTCACCACCGATTTTTTCCCCCCTGTATGTAGCGATCCGTTTGAGTTTGGACAAATAGCTGCAACCAATTCATTGAGCGATGTTTACGCCATGGGAGGCGAACCTTTCCTTGCGCTCAACATAGCCATGTTTCCTTCTAGTAAAATCCCTTTAGATGCCTACAGGCAAATCCTTGAGGGTGGGGCAAGTGTAGCCCAAAAAGCAAATACAATTATTATTGGTGGTCACACCATCGACGACTATCCCCCAAAGTATGGGTTAGCCGTGGTGGGTAGAGTTCATCCTGATAAGGTGATTACCAATGCCGGCTTACAACCTGGCGATGCTTTGATCTTGACTAAACCTTTGGGCACTGGGGTAGTGGTAGCCGCTAAGCGCTTAGGTATTGTATCCGAAACAGCTTACAGCGAGGCCCTTTTCTGGATGAAACAGCTTAACAACACTGCCGCACAGGTCATGCAAACCGTTGGTGTTAAAGGTGCTACCGATATTACCGGGTTTGGGCTTATTGGCCACGTATACAAAATGGCTAAGGCAAGCCGCGTTGGTGTTAAGCTTTACACAAGCAAAATACCCCTGCTTCCTGAGGTATATCAACTTGTGGATGAGGGCTGCATTCCCGGTGCTGCATTCCGTAATCTCGAGTTTGTAGGCGGCCATTTGAATGGTGACCCAAATGTTGACTACAATATTAAAATGCTGATGTGCGATGCACAAACGTCGGGAGGAATACTAATGGGTGTTAAGCCTGAAAGGGTTAATGAGGCCCTTAGTCTTTTAAAAGAGGCTGGTTTAACGTATTCGGCAGTAGTAGGGGAGGTTTTTGAAGGTGATAATATATTGATTACTAGTTAGATATTTTTGTTTCTGGAACTGATATGTTAATATTTTTGAATCAAACTTTAATTTTATCATTCTTATCAATTATTTTATGCTAATTCATTGTAAAACAACATACTGTTTTTTATGATTTTTAGGGAAGGGGAGTGGTATAATTTTAAGGTTACTAAAGTAATAGATGTGCCTGGTAGCGGCAAGCAATTCGTTCTTTCCCATGAATCGGGCAAAAAATTGCTATTGCCGGCTCAATATTATGATAAGTACAATATAGAAGAAAACTCTACCATTCAATGCAGGATAGATAAGATAAACTGCACGGGTCAAATTTTTATTGAGCCAGCACATCCGGTTTACAAAACCGGGAGTACATATACTTTTAAGATTAAACATATTAGCGATACTGCAATTGAAGAGGTACAGAGTATAATTGTATGCGATATTTTTGGTAATGAAATTGAAGTTTTAGTTCCTAAAGGTGCCATTGATGATGGACAAGAGGAGGTAAAGCTTAAAGTGCTTAGCGTTAAAAAAGGAGTTCCTATCCTTTCAGCAAGCGCTAAATGGGACATTTGCCCCGATACCTTTAGTAATGGACAGGAGATATTGCTTTTTCTAAGTAAGGTAGTAGTTATTCAGAACGAGGAGTATTACCTGCTAAAATCAAAATCGAATTGTATAGCCTTGTTAAAGGTAAAGCACTATAAACATTATGGTTTCAAAGAAGGGATTCCTATTGTTGCCAGTTATAGAGGTACTGATAACAGGGGATTTTTGATGATTGACCCAGAACATCCATACTATAAGGTAGGTGGGGTATATCAATTTGAGATTGCAGGAATTGAAGAGGATTATAGTAATGAACTAGGTAGTAGTAGGGTTGTGGTAGTGTATGATAAATTTGGCATGAAGTGTGGCGTACAAATTGAGAATACCTCATCGTACAGTGTAGGGAAAAGCGTTAGCTGTAAAGTTTTAGGGTACAAAAAAGGACGACCTCTACTCGAAATCGTCCGCATGTAGCTTAAGTTAAGATAATTACTCATCAGCCATCTCCTCAGCAGGCTCCTCATCGCTAATATCATCAGGGAATTCATCGCCCTCGGTTCCGATGGTATCATCGGCTAGGCTGCCGAAAAATTCCTTCTCCTCATCCTCATCCTTTATCTTTGTGTCAATTTTTACTGGAACCTTTACCAGGTAAATAGCATCCTCGGTTTCAAGGGTAACGGCATGGAAAAAATCGCCATTTGGCTTCTCAACCTTGAAAACAAAGTCCTGATACCCATGGGGGAACCTTTCCTTGAATATTTTTAAAAGCTCAGGAGACAAATTGCTAAGACTTACTGCTGCTCTTTTCTTACTCATAAATCGCTCAAAATTTTCCGCAATTATAGTGCAAAAAAAGAAATTGCAAGGGGAGTTGTGAATATTTTTTTCAAAAAATATTATATAACACAATATCAGAGTGTTAAAATAGGATTTTTTGCTTTTGAATATGCGATTCCAATATATTAATATCTTTGAGTGTACTAAATTAAATACTATGAAACGATTATTGCTACTAAATCTATTAATTTTATTGGGATTGATGGCTTATGCCCAGGTAAACATATATAATCCCAATGCCGACGCTAAGGCTGAAATTGCAGCCGCAATTAACAAAGCAAAACAGGAAAACAAGCATGTTTTTATTCAAATTGGAGGCAATTGGTGCCCATGGTGCGTTAAACTCCATAATTTTATGAACGCAGATTCAACTATATCCGAAATCCTAACCAAAAACTACGTTGTGGTTAAGGTTAACTACAGCAAGGAAAATAAAAATTTAGATGTTCTGGAAAAGCTTGAAAAACCGCAGCGTTTTGGTTTTCCTGTTCTTGTGATTTTAAATTCCAATGGAAACAGAATCCACACTCAGGATTCGGGTTTGCTAGAGTCTGGCGATGGTTACGACCGAAGAAAAGTTCTGAATTTCCTAAAGAACTGGACACCAGAAGCACTTAAATAAAAGTCATATAATTAATATTATGTTAAATAATGTTTTTTAAATAAAAGCCCCATTTCGGGGCTTTTATTACTTTATCAGAATTACATCTGTTTTGCCTTCTCGTTGAATTCATTGTACTTATCCAACATTTCCTGGCTCTCGTTACGGAAGCGAAAATAGATATTTTTCAAAGCTTCAACAGCTTCCTTGCTATTGGGATTTACTTTATATGCTTGCTCCATGTAAGGCATTGAGTTCTTAAATTCTGCATTAGCCTTTTCCATAAGAGCATCGTATTTATCGAGTTCACGAGCAGGAACCTTATTAGCTTCCTCAATGTACTTTACACCTTTATTGAAGTAAAGCGCACCAATATTGTAGTAAGCATCAAAGAAATTAGGATCAATCTCAATAGCTTTTTTGTAGGCTTCAAGGGCATTTTCGCCATCTCCCAGCCTATCGTACAATGTACCCTTTGCAAAGTAAAGCGATGAGTTGTTTGGCTCGGTTTCAATTGCCTTATCAATGTAAACAAGAATCTTAGTAGGATCTTCTTGCTTATCGATATAGTAAGAAATTAGAGAGAACAATACGTTTGTGTTTTTGGGATACTTTATGAAACCTTCCTCTAGGTATTTTAGACCTTCATCGCCTTTATTAAGGTTCTTGTAGGCATCAAATATATTAAAGTAAACAGCACCATCGTTGGCAAAACCAAGTTCAATGGATTTCTGGTAGTATGGAATTGATTCCTCAAGTAATCCGGCAAGTTGAGCCGATAAACCTGCATAGTAATAAATTGCAGTGTCTTTCTGGTTGAGTATTGGAAGTGTTCCAATTTCTATAACCTTTTTGAAGGATTCAAAGGCACCCTTATAATCTTTTAGAGTATACTGGTTTGAACCTTCGTTAACGTATAGACCTTTTAGCTTTACAAGGTATTCTTGCAATTTCTTGGTGCTCTTACCCTTGGTGTCGATCTCAATTGCTTTCATGAAACTTTCAAGGGCCAAATCCAAAGGTTTATCAATAACGGGCTTAGTAACCTCCCAGCGTTCAAGTTGACCGTTGTTGAAGTAGAAGTTAACCCTTTCCATAACATACTTATCGAGTTGAACCCCATCAACTTCAACTTTTTCCTGCTGTATGGGTTTTCCAACAACAAGCGTAAATGTATTTGGATCCATTCCAACGTATGCCCTAAGGATTTGAGCATCAAAAAGGTCTATCATAAGCTCACCCCTCTTAATCCATGTGGCATCCTTGGTATTCTTTTTGGGATCCTGGATTTCGGCGTTGCTTTTTTCAACCTTTTTGGCATACTGATCGAAATTGATTTCCTTGCTGGTTTGCGCTGTTACCATTACAGCAACAAAGAGCATTGAAATTAAAATTGTTAGTCGTTTCATAAGATAATTGTTAAATTAAGTTACTCGTTTACTGATTCGTCATTATCAATGGTTTCTTGTTGATCGATATTTTCTTCATCGCTTGCCTCCACATTGGCTATAGCTGCAATGGAATCGTTTTTCCTGAGGTTAATTAGCTTAACACCCTGTGCTGTTCTGCCAATAACTCGAAGTTCTTTTACACTCAATCGGATGGTTAAACCGCTCTTGTTTATAATCATTATGTCGTTATTGTCGTCAACGGCTTTAATGCTTATAAGTTTACCTGTTTTTGGTGTAATAGTTATTGTTTTAACACCTTTTCCACCTCTACCGGTAACTCGGTAATCGTCAAGTTTAGAACGTTTACCATAACCGTTTTCTGCTACAACCAGTATATCCTTGTTTTCATTTTCTTCAACACAAATCATGCCAATAATGGAATCGCCTTGTGCTAGATTCATTCCCCTAACGCCACTTCCGGTTCTACCTATTGGACGTACAAGTTTTTCGTGGAAACGAATGGCTTTTCCTTCGCGAGCAGCTAGGATGATTTGCTTGTTACCATTGGTTAGGCATGCCTCTATGAGCTGATCGCCCTCTTTGATGGTAATTGCCATTACACCACTCTGTCGTGGACGGCTATACGCCTCTAGCGATGTCTTTTTAATTATACCATTCCTTGTGCTAAGAACAATATAGTTGTTATTCAGGTACTCAGGGTCGGTTAATGTTTTAACATTAATGTATGCACGTATTGTGTCGTCGTTCTCAATGTTAATAAGGTTCTGGATAGCCCTGCCCTTTGAAGCCTTGTTACCTTCAGGTATTTCGTACACTTTTAACCAGTAACACTTGCCTTTTTCAGTGAAGAAAAGCATGGTGTTATGCATGGATGCTACATAGATGTGCTCAATGAAATCCTCATCGCGGGTTGTGCTACCTTTTGAGCCTACCCCCCCCCTGGATTGAAGCTTGTACTCATATAGTGGAGTACGCTTGATATAACCCATGTGGGAAATGGTGATAACCACTTCCTCGTCGGCATAAAAATCTTCGGGGTTAAACTCTTCAGCATCAGGCACAATCTCAGTTTTACGATTATCGCCATACTTTACCTTCATCTCGATCATCTCATCCTTGATGATCTTTTTCTGAAGGTTTTCATCCTCTAGAACCTTTTTGAGGTAAGCAATTTGCTTTAGAAGTTCCTCATATTCCTGCTTAACCTTTTCACGCTCAAGCCCGGTAAGGCTCCTTAAGCGCATATCGATGATGGCTTGGGCTTGAACTTCGCTAAGACCAAACCTTTCCATAAGCTTTTCCTTGGCTTCGTTAGGCGAAGAAGCAGCACGTATAAGGTTAATCACCTCATCGATATGGTCAATGGCTATTAGTAATCCTTCCAGGATATGGGCCCGTTTTTGAGCTTCATCTAGCTCATATTGTGTACGACGCAGGATAATGTTATGCCTGTGCTTAATGAACTGTACAATTAAATCCTTCAGGTTAAGCTGCTTGGGACGTCCATCCACCAAAGCTATATTGTTGATAGCAAAAGTAGATTGCAGCTGAGTGTGCTTAAATAAATTGTTTAATACAACATTGGCAACTGCCTCTTTTTTAAGGATTATTACAACGCGGGTTCCTTGCCTGTCGGATTCATCGTTAATATAGCTGATACCCTCAATTTTCTTATCGTTAATAAGGTCGGCAATCTTCTTAATCATTTCGGCCTTATTTACCATATAGGGTATTTCCGTAACAATAATCTTGGAGCGTCCGGATTCGGTTTGTTCGATTTCCGTTCTGGAGCGGATCACCACCCTACCCTTTCCGGAAAGGTATGCTTCCTTAACTCCCTGATAACCATATATTATACCACCTGTTGGGAAATCGGGTCCTTTAACATATTTAAGCAGTTCATCTATGGTAATCTCGGGGTTATCCACAGTGGCACAAATGGCGTCAACAATCTCGCAGAGGTTGTGGGGAGGCATGTTGGTGGCCATCCCTACGGCGATACCTGATGTGCCGTTAACCAGAAGAAGGGGTATTTTGGTAGGAAGCACCGTGGGTTCTTCCAGGGTATCGTCAAAGTTTAGCTTAAAGTCAACGGTATTCTTGTCGATATCGGCAAGTGTCTCCTCTGCAATTCTGGTAAGCCTAGCCTCCGTGTAACGCATGGCTGCAGGACTATCGCCGTCAACTGAACCAAAGTTACCCTGTCCATCAACCAGCGGGTAGCGCATTGCCCAATCCTGAGCCATGCGAACCATTGCCTCATAAACCGAAGAGTCGCCATGAGGGTGGTACTTACCCAGGACCTCACCCACTATACGTGCCGATTTCTTGAATGGTTTACCTGCATTGAGCCCCAGATCGGCCATTCCGAAAAGAACCCTTCTGTGAACGGGTTTTAAACCGTCACGCACATCGGGTAATGCTCTTGATACTATCACCGACATTGAATAGTCAATGTACGATGATTTCATTTCCTCCTCAATGTTGATCTGTATAATCCTTTCACCCTCAGACATATAATAAAAGCTTAAAAAGTCATTTTTTACTTCAGAAATAACGTGCTAAGATAGCTATTTAAGCGTAAAAAAAAGAATGGTTTATGATGTTGTTCATTATTTATTAAAAAAATACTAAATTTATTAACAAAAGCATTGTTGTTACGTTTATGTCTATTACTTTAGTAAAAGTTTTTGGAGAAGTATTTATGGAACAAAAGTTTTCACAAAAAATCAAAGATGTTATAGCATACAGTCGCGAGGAGGCTATCCGATTGGGTAATACAGCCATTACCCCCGATCATCTTTTTTTGGGTATTCTTCGTGATGGTGAGGGCGAAGCAATCAATATTCTGCTTTCGGAGGGTTTAAATCTAAACGATCTAAAAAAGTCAATTGACAGTCGGTTGTTACAACCCGCTGATAATAATTCGGGTATTGATGAGTCTGAGGACATTAGTATTTACAAATCAACCGAAAGGGTTTTAAAAATCGTAATACTTGAAGCCCGTTCGCTTAAAAGCGATACTATCAATACAGCCCATCTTTTACTCGCAATTCTAAAGGATGAAACCAGCTATATCACCCAGCTGCTACTAGAGCATGATGTTGATTACGAAACGGTTCGTAAACATTTGATTGTGGAGGATTCGGGTGATAAAGATGACTTTTCCGGCGGTGGCAGCGAGGATGATGAAGGCGAAGGTGGTATTTTTGGCAACATGGGGCGTTCAGGTCAATCATCCTCTAAGTCGTCCGATACCCCAGTATTGGATAACTTTGGGATTGATCTTACCAAAGCCGCCGAGGAGGGTCGTTTAGACCCAATAATCGGACGAGAGAGGGAAATAGAGCGAATAGCGCAAATACTGAGCCGCCGGAAAAAGAATAATCCAATCCTCATTGGTGAGCCTGGCGTTGGTAAATCGGCTATTGCTGAAGGGTTAGCCCTACGAATTGTTAAAAAGAAAGTATCGCGTGTGCTATTCAACAAACGGGTAATCGCACTCGATTTAGCATCAATAGTTGCCGGCACAAAGTATCGGGGACAGTTTGAGGAACGCATGAAAGCCATACTAAATGAGCTTACCCGTAGCCCAAACATTATTCTTTTCATTGACGAGATTCATACAATTGTAGGAGCAGGCGGAGCCACCGGTTCGCTCGATGCCGCCAACATGCTCAAACCCGCACTTGCCCGTGGCGAACTCCAATGCATTGGGGCAACTACACTTGATGAATATCGTGAGCACATTGAGAAAGATGGAGCGCTTGAGCGTCGGTTCCAAAAGGTAATGATTGAACCCACAACACCTGAAGAGACGATTGACATACTCAATAACATTAAGGAGAGATACGAGGAACACCATAACGTTACCTATACCCCCGACGCCATTGAGGCATGTGTGAAGCTTACCATGCGATACATCAGCGACAGGCATTTGCCCGATAAGGCAATAGATGCCCTGGATGAGGCCGGTTCGCGCGTTCATATCTCAAACATCAAGGTTCCTGAGAGTATTCTCAAGCTGGAAAAACTCATTGAGGAGACCAAAAAGGAAAAGATCAAAGCAGTTAAGAACCAGATGTTTGAGCTAGCGGCAAAGTATCGTGATAACGAGAAAAAACTTATTGAACAGCTAGAAGCAGAGCAAGCGCGGTGGGAAAAAGAGCTAACTAAACATCGCGAAACTGTAGATGCAGAAAAGGTAGCCGAAGTTGTTGCCATGATGACTGGGGTTCCCGTTCAGCGTATAGCTCAGGCTGAAGGCGCACGTCTACTCAAAATGGCCGATGAGCTGAAGCGCTCAGTTATTGGTCAGGACGAGGCAATTGATAAGATTGTTAAGGCTATTCAACGTAACCGCGCCGGGCTAAAGGATCCGAATCGTCCTATTGGTTCGTTTATCTTTCTTGGACCAACCGGTGTTGGAAAAACACAGCTTGCAAAGGTTCTGGCAAAATACCTTTTCGATACTACCGATAACCTAATACGTATCGATATGAGCGAGTACATGGAGAAATTCTCCGTGTCGCGGCTTGTTGGTGCGCCTCCGGGATACATTGGTTACGAAGAGGGAGGTCAGCTCACTGAGAAAGTTCGTCGAAAACCCTACTCGGTGGTATTGCTCGATGAAGTTGAAAAAGCACACCCCGATGTTTTTCACATTCTACTCCAGGTTTTGGACGAAGGCCAACTAACCGACAGCATAGGACGTAGGGTTGATTTTAAGAATACCATAATAATTATGACCTCCAACATTGGAACCCGTGATTTGAAGGAGTTTGGACAGGGTGTTGGTTTTGCCACAAAAGCCAAGTCGGAGGCAAAAAGCGATTACGAGAAAAGTATAATCCAAAAGGCACTGAAAAAAGCCTTTGCCCCCGAATTCTTAAACCGTATTGATGACATTGTTATGTTCAACTCGCTTACCAAGAGCGATATACACAAAATCATCGATATTGAGCTTAAAGGATTATTCGACAGGGTTGCTGGTTTAGGCTATACCATTAAGATTTCGACTGCAGCCAAGGATTTCATCACGGAAAAGGGATATGATGTTCAGTATGGCGCCCGTCCACTAAAACGAGCCATTCAAAAGTATCTGGAGGATCCATTAGCTGAAGCCTTAATAAAGAGCGATGCAAAACCTGGTGCAGTATTCCTGGTTGGCTATAGTAAAAAGAATGACGAAATTACCATTCGAACAGCAAAAGCTGAAGAGGAGGTTACCAACGCTGATGAAGAGTAATAATTTGTAATACAATAAGTAAGAGACGCACAACAAATGGTGCGTCTCTTTTTTTTGAACATTCCCCTAGCAAAATTGTTATATTAGTAACAAACTAACCAAATAGAATTATGAAAACAGTAACATTTGGCGGAAATCCCGTAACCCTAACAGGCGAACAGGTTAAGGCAGGCGATAAAGCTTTAGAATTTACGGCCCTTGATAACTCTCTAAAGCCTGTAAAAATGAGCGATTTTAAGGGAAAAGTAAAACTAATTTCCGTTTTCCCATCCATTGACACCAGCGTATGTTCGGTTCAGAACCACAAGTTCAACAAGACCGCATCGGAATTTGGCGATAAGGTGGTATTTTTAGCGATCTCGAACGATTTGCCTTTTGCCCTAAAGCGTTTTTGTGGAGCTGAGGGAATTACCAACTTAGTTACCCTTTCGGATCATAGAGACCTGGAGTTTGGTACAAACTATGGTTTTCTGATAAAGGAATTAAGGCTTCTTGCCCGTGGTGTTGTGATAATAGATAAGGATGATATCATTAAATACGTGGAGTATGTACCTGAAATTGCCCAAGAACCAAACTACGATGCTGCAATTAAAGTTTTAAAAGAATTAGTTAAGTAGTATGATACATTAAATTGAAATAAAGGTCGTTAACAACGACCTTTATTTTTTATACAAACTCACCGATTAAATCGTATTCCTGGGCCTCTACAATACGTACTGTATGAAACTCGCCGGGTTTTACATTTTTACCGTTAAGCTTTACCAGAACCTCCTGATCCACCTCGGGTGAATCGAACTCCGTTCGGCAAACTGCGTAATGGTCTTCAATTGCATCAATTATAACCTTATACGTATGACCAACTCTTAGCTGGTTTAGCTCAAAAGATACCCTTTGTTGAACCTCCATCAGCTTTTCAACTCTAAGTTTTTTCTCTTCATCGGGTATGGAGTCGGTAAAGTTTTGTGCAGCATAGGTTCCTTCCTCCTCAGAGTATGCAAATACACCTACCCTGTCGAACCGGTAATCCTTAACAAAGTCAATCAGTTCATTGAAAGCCTCAGGGGTTTCCCCTGGGTGGCCAACCAGAAAAGTGGTTCGGATAGCAATTTCGGGGATATTCTTTCTTATCTTCTCAATGAAATCAATGGTTTGTTCTCGGCTTATTCCCCTACGCATCATTTTAAGTACCTGAGTATTTATATGCTGTAATGGAATATCGATATACTTGCAAATTTTCGGGTTCGACTTTAGGACATCAATTAGGTCATCGGGAAAACCAGATGGGTATGCATAGTGAAGCCTAATCCATTCAATACCGTCAATCTGGCTAAGGCTATTGAGTAGCTGAGCAATTCGGCGTTCACCGTATAAATCAAATCCGTAATAGGTAGTGTCCTGTGCAATTACAATTAGCTCCTTAACGCCCTGTTTGGCAAGTTCTTTTGCCTCGTTAACTAATGATTCAATGGGTCGGGAAACATGCTTACCTCTAATAAGTGGTATTGCACAGAATGAACATCCCCAGTTGCAACCCTCGGATATTTTCAGGTAAGCGTAATGCCTTGGGGTTGAAAGCCAGCGTTTATTCAGCTCTGCTTCGTTATACTTCACATTGAGCTCAGCAACAATTAGAGGTAAATCGGAAACTCCAAAAAATCCATCTACTTCGGGGATTTCAGCTTCCAGCTCATTGCGGTAGCGTTGCGAAAGGCATCCCATAACGTAAACCTTGTCGATCATCCCCCTATTTTTGGCATCGACAAAGCCAAGAATAGTTTCAACCGATTCTTCCTTAGCATCGCCAATAAAACCGCAAGTGTTAATCACAACAACCCTTGCCGATGGATCGTTTGAATTGTGAACAATTTTCCATCCCCCTCTATCGAGCTGATGCATAAGCACCTCGGAGTCAACAACATTTTTTGAGCACCCCAAGGTAACAACATTGATTTTTTTCGTCATGTCTGGCTAAACGTTACGAAATAGCGACTCAACAAACGCAACCCTGTCAAATATCTGCAAATCAGTCATTTTTTCACCCACTCCGATATACTTTACGGGTATCTTGAATTGATCGGAAATGCCAAGCACAACACCCCCTTTGGCCGTACCGTCGAGCTTGGTGAGAGCAATGGCTGTAACATCGGTTGCCGAAGTGAACTCGCGTGCCTGTGCAAAGGCATTTTGACCTGTTGAACCATCCAGAACGAGCAATACTTCATGTGGTGCATCGGGAATAACTTTTTGCATTACCCTACGTATTTTGGAAAGCTCGTTCATTAAATTGACTTTATTGTGAAGACGGCCAGCGGTATCGATAATTACTACGTCGGTGTCGTTAGATTTGGCAGAGTTTAGGGTGTCAAAAGCAACAGCAGCGGGATCGGAACCCATCTGCTGCTTAACAATGGGAACATCTACCCTATTAGCCCAAATGGTAAGCTGCTCTACGGCCGCCGCTCTGAAGGTATCGGCAGCACCCAACAATACCCTTTTTCCCTGGTTCTTAAACATGTATGCCAGTTTGCCAATAGTAGTAGTTTTTCCAACCCCGTTAACACCAACTACCATAATTACATAGGGTTTAGGAAGATCACCACTAATTGTAAGGGAAGAATTTTCGGAATTCTCGGCAAGTAACGATAGTATTTCGGATTTAAGTATAGTATTTAATTCTGCAGTATTCAGGTACTTCTCAGCAGCAGCACGCTTTTGGATGCGTTCAATAATACGGAGAGTGGTTTCAACGCCAACATCGGCGGAGATAAGTCCCTCCTCAAGTTCGTCCAAGACCTCGTCGTCAACCCTGGACTTACCGGCTACAGCCCTTGAAATTCTTTTGAAAAGGTTCTCCTTTGTTTTGGCCAAACCCTGGTCAAGGGAACTGGAGTTATTATTGTCCTTACTATCGGGATTAAAAATGTTAAGAATACCCATATACAATATTATTTTCGGGCGCTAAAATAACAATAAAAGCTTTTCGAATAAACCGAAAAGCTTTTATTTGTAAGATATAATTCAGAAAACTATTTCTGTTTGAAGAAATCGGCCGATTCGGATTTATCCATTGTTTCTTCCTTAAACATGTATGCGCCAGTTTTGGGTGAACGCACCATTTTAATGCACTTCACACGATCTTTCGTGGCTTTTTGAAGCGAAGCAACTACTTTCTTTGCCATATCTAAAAGTGTTATTTAATTTCACGATGAAGTGTAACCTTCTTGAGAATCGGGTTGTACTTACGACGCTCAAGCCTATCGGGTGTATTCTTCTTATTCTTAGTGGTAATATACCTTGAAGTACCAGGTAAACCACTTTCTTTATGTTCGGTACATTCCAGAATAACCTGAACTCTATTACCTTTCTTTGCCATTGCTATACTTTTTTAAAAATTAAATGTGACCTTTCTTAGCAAATTTCTTCAGGGCATTATCTAAACCAACCTTATCGATGGTTCTCATAGCTGAAGTGCTAAGCCTAAGGGTAACCCAACGGTTTTCACTTTCAAGGAACAACCTTTTGGTTTTAAGGTTAGGCAGGAATCTGCGTTTGGTTCTTCTTTTTGAATGCGAAACGTTGTTTCCCACCATTACTCTTTTTCCGGTTAACTGACAAACTCTTGACATCGCTGTATATTTTACCGTTTTTACTTTTTTCGAAACAGGTCGCAAATTACGTCATTATTTATGAATTATTCAAATATTTTGATAAAAAAATTGCTGAAAATTAGCTTAATTTAGATACCTTCTCATTTAATGATAAAATTACATTATTCATATCTATATTATATTCATCTATTTACATGAAATATTTAAACTTATACACTAATCCTTATCCATAAGTTTTAGCAATTGGTACAAAGCCGTATATGCTGCGCGTTGAATATTAACCTCCCTGAGGTTTCCAAAAGCATAGAGTTCTACCCGTCGCGTTTCCCTTGATGCAACACCAATCCAGGTGGTGCCCACAGGCTTACCGGCGGTTGCTCCTGTTGGTCCGGCGATGCCGGACACTGCAATGGCATAGTCGCTCTGGAAAACTCTTAGTGTACCATCGAGCATGGCCTCAACTACTGGTTGACTAACAGCTCCATGACTTATGAGCAAATCATGGCTTACCCCTAGCACGTTTTGTTTAATCTCGTTTGAGTATGCTACAATACCTCCCTTATATATATCGGAGCTGCCGGGCAGCTGAGTTATTAAATGCGAAATATAGCCACCTGTACAGCTTTCGGCCACTGCTAGGGTTTCATTTTTTCCCCTAAGTTTTTTAGACACTACCGACGGAAGTGTTTCGTCATTGAAACCAAAAATATTTTCACCAACCAAACCCTTAAGTTCATTTACTGCCATATCCAACAAGTTGCTTAGCCTACCCTTATTGTCACCAGTTGCAGTAAGACGTAACCTGATTCCCGAAGGGCTTGGCAGGTAGGCTAGCGCAATACTTCTATCGGCTAAAAATTTTTCAAAGTCTTTTAACTTATCGGAAAGGAAAGATTCAGGGATTCCAAAAGTGTTGACGTTTAACCGAACTATTGCGGGAAGGGTAAAATTTTGCTCAATAAATGGCCGAACCCCCTCAGTAAACATATTCTTCATTTCAAATGGAACTCCCGGAAGCGAAATCAGAAAGCAATTGCCTTTCCTGAATATCATTCCAGGAGCCGTTCCATGATAGTTAAGAATTGGTGTGCACGAAGAGGGAATTAATGCTTGGTTCTTATTGGTCTCAGTTAAAGGAAGACCGCGTTTGTGAAAAATCTGTTCAATTAGGCTTAGGGAGGGTGCATGGAGCATAAGCTGACCACCAAATAGCTCACATAGCGTTGGCTTTGTCCGGTCGTCGCTAGTAGGGCCTAACCCGCCTGTGGAAATAACTAGATCCGACTGGCCCATTAGTTCTTTAACAGCTTCGGCAATAGCTTGTGAGCTATCGGAAATGCTAAGGATTTTGGTTACCTCAAACCCAAGCTCGCTAAGGCTATCGGCCAACCAGGCCGAATTGGTATCGATAACCTGACCGATAAGTAACTCATCGCCAATGGTTAGGATTGATGCTCTCATTTGCTTGCACCACTAAATTTAAAAAGGACAGGTTGCCCTGTCCTACCAGAGCCTCTCACGGGACTTGAACCCGCGACCTGCGGTTTACGAAACCGCCGCTCTAACCAACTGAGCTAAAGAGGCATTATTATCGCTGCAAAAATATCAATTAGATAACAATTCGCAAAACAGGCTATAGGAAAGAAATAAAAATAATTTATAATTAATTGATATAATGAATATTAACATTTTCTACTTTACTAGTAATTTTAGAATATTAAGCTTACTTTTGGGGTTTATTGTTCTCTATTCGGTGCTGCAAAATATCCCTATACTCATTTAGAAACTTAAGGTGAGGGTATTTAGATTTTGCAAAGTCGAGCCATTCAATGGATAGCTGGAATTTGCCTAGCATCTCGTTGGCTAGGGCCATATTAAATGCTGCTTGTGCAGCCAATTCCTTACTGGTTGATGAAGATAACCTTTGCCAAATCGCGGCGGCATCTAACCAGTTTCCATGCATGGCAAGTTGGTATGCTCTGCTCATCTCCTTGTTAGTGTTGGGAACATATACTGCTCTGCTGTCCTTTTGCCATTGCGGAGCAATAAGCTGTGCGAATTGCTCGCCGGCATCGGCTCCAGCAAATGCACAAGCCTCGAATATACCCGGAAGCTGGTTGCCAGGTGTAACCTCAATCCAATCGTTTTTTTCCCATAAAAGGGTATCGGTAAGTAACTGGCCTAAATTAATCTTTCTTGTTTCAACATTGTAAATGCGCCAATAGGTATAGCTTGATACCTGAATGAATCCGTAATATTCCTTAAAATCGCCACGCCACAAAGGGTATGTATCATAGTATGGACGCACTTTTAAGTACTCAAGCGAGACAACCATTTTACTATTGTAAACATTGCTGAGGCTATCGATTACTTGCCAAGAAAGGGGAAGAACAACCCTTGAAGAATCGTTACGGTAATAAATATGTTTGAAAAGGCTAATACCGGCGTACCACGGAGAAGTTTTAAACAGGCTTATGAGGGCATCGGTTGCTTCATTTGAAGCAACGCTATCCAAAGCCCAATCAAGTTCTCGAATGGGAGTATCGGTATTTCGTAGGTGAAGATTTTCAACCACTAGCAGGTTTTCACCCGGAACAACAATCGATTTTTGGGGTGAATCGTAAAACTCAATATCAATATAACTATATGATATACAAGATGTTAATGAGAAAAACAATACTAACCATTTAAACTTTTTTATCCACATAAACTTTTTAATAGGGTTTTGACATTTCATAAAATAAAAAAGTTGAAAACAAGCAGCTTAAGTATTAGTTTGCCTGCTTTCAACTTAATTTATAATGCTACAAGTACTAGGTATTCATTGCACCACAAACATTAATAACCTGTCCGCTAACGTACGACGATAGGTCGGAACCCAGGAATACACAAACATTGGCTACATCGTCGGGGGTACCACCACGCTGAAGGGGTATTTTCTTTATCCAATCCTCGCGAACTTCATCGGGTAACTTGTGGGTCATTTCGGTGATAATGAATCCGGGAGCAATTGCGTTGCAACGGATGTTACGTGAGCCCAGCTCGCGGGCAACAGCTTTGGTAAATCCAATTATTCCAGCCTTTGACGCTGCATAGTTGGCCTGTCCTGCATTACCTGAAACTCCAACCACTGAGCTCATGTTAATAATTGAACCGTTTTTCTGCTTAAGCATATACTTTTGAACGGCCTTGGTAAGGTTAAAAACCGACTTTAGGTTAACCTTAATCACTAAATCCCATTGCTCCTCGGTCATACGCATAAGCAATGTATCGCGAGTGATACCTGCATTGTTGACCAGGATATCGATTTGGCCAAAATCTTTGGCTATTTCATCAACAATTTTCTGGGAATTATCGTAATCGCTAGCATCGGAAGCGTATCCTTTGGCTTTTACGCCTAATGCGGTTAGCTCCTGCTCAAGCGATTTCATGTTGTCATCGTAAGCAATGTCGGTAAAAGCTACATTTGCTCCATGTTGAGCAAAGGCAATTGCAATGGCGCGCCCTATACCCCGAGCCGCACCTGTAACCAAGCCAGTCTTTCCTTCAAGTAACTTCATAGGTTTAATTTTTGAATGATTTTCAAACGCAAATGTAATAAATATTGGTAATTAAACTTCTGTTTTAAGTATCAAAGCTCACTTATTGCTCCTATTATTGCTTGTTTATTTCAAAAGTGCTATATTCACACATTAAAAGTTGATTGTTTTTCTTCAAAAAACATTTACCATGAAGGTGAAAATTCATATTAGAGTAAAGTTGATAATCGCTGTACTTACGGTTACAGCAGTTGTTTTTTGGGCAAGCATTGCTTTTTTAAACAAAAGGGTTGATAGGTTTACTCGGACAAACATTTATGAATACATTGATGCCACATCAAAAACCTACACCACTCAAATTAAGGGTGAATTTGATAAGCAGTTTGCCTTAGCAAGAACCATAACCTATAGCTTTTACGACCTTGAACAACGAAATCCCGAAGATGTTAAGCTAAATACTTTAAGGCTACTAAAAGGAATTGCCGAAAACACCCCTGATTTACTGTCGGTTTGGGCAAGCTGGGAACTTTGGGCCTTAGATAGGGAATGGGATAAGCCTTACGGCAGAGATAGGTACACCTACCTGAGGGAAAACAATGAACTTAAACAGATATTTGAAAGATTAAACGAGACCGGTGATAACCCGAGTAGTTTGTACTATAAACTTAAAACCGAAAAAAAAGAAGCACTGGTTGATCCATACTGGTACACCTATGCCGGAAGTCAAAAAAGGGTACTGGAAACCAGCGTATGCGTGCCGTTGGTAGTTAACAACAGATTTGCTGCGCTCTTTGGCTTTGACATTGAGCTCTCAGTTTATCAGGAAATGATAAAGAATCTAAAACCCTACGAAGGGAGTTACGCCATTCTAATTTCGAATAACGGTACCATTGTTGCGCATCCCGATTCCACATTGCTTGGTGCACTGGCCGATACGGTTTTGACTAACGGAAAACAAATAATTAACAGCGTAATTACCAATGGGAAATACTCAGAAACAGTGTTAGAGGGAAAAAGTAAGTACTACCTTACCTTTAACTCTTTTACTGCAGGTCAAGCTGCTGAAAGGTGGAGCCTTGGTATATTCGTGCCCGAGAAAGTAATCAATGAACAAATAAGCACCATAACAAGCCAGGTTAGAATTGTAATGGTAATAGGATTAATAGTGCTAGCAATTGTGCTTTGGATTATTGCCTACAGCATTACAAGCCCATTAGTAAGGGCAACAAAAGTACTAGGTGAACTCTCCCTTGGTAAGATAGACCCAGCCAAAAAGATTGAGATAAAGACTGGTGATGAGATTGAGGATATTGCAAGCTCAATTAACATTTTAATTAACAGTTTGTTTAAAACCTCGCAGTTTGCCAGGGAAATAGGAAAAGGTAATTTACAAGCAAAATACTCAAAACTTTCCGATGACGACGTTTTAGGTGATGCGCTACTTGAAATGCGTAAGAGCCTGGAGTATGCTAAAAAGATTGATGAGGAAAGGAAAGCTGAGGAAAACAAGAATAGATGGTACAACGAGGGCATGGCTAAGTTTGCTGAAATATTGAGGCACAATAACAGCAACCTAAACGACTTTGCTTACGAAACCATTCGAAACCTAACAAAGTATGTTGATGCCACAATTGGTGCTGTATTTCTTATCAATAATGATAATCCAAATGATATCTACCTTGAGTTGATGGCAACCTATGCCTACGAGCGCCGAAAATACGAGGAGAAAGTCATTCGAATGGGTGAAGGCCTTGTTGGAAGATGCGCACAGGAAGCAGAAACCATATACATGACCGAAATACCCAACGGATATATAAAAATTGCCTCAGGGCTTGGGCAGGATGAACCCACCGAGTTACTCCTTGTCCCTATGAAGATTAACGATGAAGTTCACGGGGTTATTGAGATTGCCTCGTTTGAGCCTATTGAGGATTATAAAATTAAATTTATTGAAAAGATAGGCGAAAGCTTTGCCGCAACCATCTCAAGTATTAAAATAAACATCAGGACTGCAAAATTACTTGAAGAATCAAGGATAAAATCGGAGGAGCTCGCATCGCAGGAGGAAGAGATGCGACAAAACATGGAAGAGCTACAGGCAACCCAGGAGGAATCGGCTCGCAAGTCGGCCGAGATGGAAAGTCTAATCAATGCTTTGCATTCTTCCAGCTACGTTATTGAGTACGATTTGAATGGCAACATTATAACTGTAAACGAAGCCTACCTAAAACTAACTGGGCAAACCGAGAAAGATATTGTTGGAACTCACCATGCCGACAACCTGGAGATGACCTCCGAACAGAAAAATGCCTACCAAAAGTTCTGGCAGGACCTCCGCAATGGAATGATTAAAAAGGAAACATCTAAGGTTAAGATTGGTGGTAAAACCTATACATTCATTGAGACCTACTCTCCCATTCTTGATGAAAACAGAAGGGTTGTGAAGATTCTGAAGATAGCTCACAACATAACCGATTTTATTGATGAAAATCCAGAGGGGAAAACAAAGAAGAAATAAAAAAAGGCCGGGGGTAATCCCGGCCTTTTAACTTAAACAAAGTTCTTTATCGGAAATTAATTCCAACCCCGGCATTAAAGATACCATAATTGCCAAGTGAGTAGTCGAAATGGAAAGCTAGGATTGCTAGCTTAAGCCTTAACCCAAGATTGGCAGTAAAACCGTTATTTGCAAAGTCGAAAGCAATGGGGTCAGTAACAGTCCCAACGCCGTCAACGTTATAGGTTCCCTTAAGTGAAATATCGGTTGTTGAATGGTTATACCCCAAACCGCCATAAACGGTTAATACTGGAATGGACTTAGAAACAAGTAAACGAGCCGTATAACCCGAAGATTTAAAGTTAAGCTTTTGCTTTTGTGCCTTATTGATGTCGAACGATGAAGTGAACTGAGTGTATCCGAAAAGAACCGACATACTGAAAGGCAATCGTTTTACAAAAGGAATAAATTCCTTGAACTCGTTTTTAACACCAACACCCCACAAACCAAAGTTTCCAACGCTTGAAATGTTTATGGTTGGTAAGAAACGACCAACTATCTCGGTATGAAAGGGCAATCCTTTTGCTACCTGAATCATTGGGGCAGGAACAAATTTAAGGTTGGCCCCATCGGGCATGTTTAACTCGCTTAGCCCTGTTGCTTTATCGGTTAAAATGGTGTTTGAACTTTTACCCGTTACTGTTGGTGAGGTAGAACTAGAACCAGATTTTACCTGCCAGTATTCCAGGTTTAACTTTGAAACGTCAAACGTTTTATCGGAACTTGGTGGTATTGTAATTGGTACTGTAAAGGTGATGTCGAACCCTAAAATTCCATGAGGATTTGCAGAATTGTACCACCCAGAATTCAAACTTGTTCCCAAACTCTTACCAAAAGGTTCAAGGTATGCTTTACTAAGCTTTTCGGCATCGTTCAGGCTTCCTTTCAGGAATTTTGCAACATCTTCCTGTGCGTAAAGCGTTCCTGCTATTAGGCTTAGAAGCAGGACGATAGATTTCCTTAACAGCTTCATATCTATTTTTTTAAAGGGTTTAATTTTAAACAAATAAAGCATAAAAAGAGTTCAATGTCAATATTTATTAAAAAATGAACCGTAAAAAAGGCATTATTACCTAATTTTGTGGAAATATTTTTCCCATGCCGACAATACCCTTAGCTGAAAGGATGCGACCCCGTAATCTGAACGATTACGTAGGGCAGGAGCATCTTGTGGGTAGCAAAGGGGTTATTCGGGAAATGGTAAATAGAGGTACTATAACCTCGTTTATTCTATGGGGCCCTCCGGGCGTAGGAAAAACAACTCTGGCTAGGGTTATAGCCAACGAGTTAAATAGACCCTTTTACACCCTAAGCGCAATAAGTTCAGGTGTAAAAGATGTTAGGGATGTGATTGAAAAGGCAAAATCACAAAAATTCTTCAACTCACCCTCGCCCATTCTTTTTATTGATGAAATACACCGATTCAGTAAGTCGCAACAAGACTCACTGCTTGGCGCCGTGGAGCAAGGTGTTTTCACATTAATTGGTGCTACAACCGAAAACCCCTCATTTGAGGTGATTACACCATTACTTTCACGTTGCCAGGTTTATATACTTAAACCGCTCTCCAATGAGGAACTTGAACTACTTTTTGTTAGAGCAACAACCACCGATCATGAGCTGAAAAAATTTAGGTTTGAACTCCGTGAAAGGGATGCTCTTTACAGATTCTCAGGAGGCGATGCCCGCAAGCTATATAATATCATTGAACTTATAACATCAACACAAAATACCAATAACCAGGTTGTAATAACCAATAAAGCCGTAGTTGATGTGCTGCAGCAAAACCTGGCAATTTACGATAAGAACGGAGAGCAGCACTATGACATCATATCGGCATTTATTAAATCGGTAAGGGGTAGCGATCCCAATGCTGCTGTTTACTGGTTGGCGCGTATGATTGAAGGTGGCGAGGACCCCGAATTCATTGCACGCAGGTTAGTTATATTAGCTGCTGAAGACATAGGCTTAGCCAACCCAAATGCGTTACTCATGGCCACCAGCTGTTTTCAGGCAGTTCAGATGATTGGTATGCCGGAGTCACGAATTATCCTATCCGAGGCAACCATTTATCTAGCAACAAGCCCAAAAAGCAATTCAGCCTACGAGGCAATTGGCAAAGCACAAGGGATAGTAAAAGAAACCGGTGACTTGCCCGTGCCACTCCATCTCCGCAATGCACCAACCAGGTTGATGAAGGATATTGGCTATGGTATTGACTATAAGTATGCCCATAGCTTTCCGGGAAATTTTGTGGAGCAGGAATTCCTACCCGAAAAGCTTTCCGGAACCTCAATATATAAACCGCAGGACAATAGCCGTGAGCAGGAAATTGCTGCAAGGATAAAGGCACTATGGAAAGGTAAGTATAACAAGTAATGCTAATAATATGATCACTATTGCAAAGATTAAAGGAATTAAGCACATTGAATCCGGCAACTTTTTTTTGATGGCTGGACCTTGTGTAGTTGAAAGCCGCGATAACGTAATGAGGATTGCAGAAACTGTATCGAGCATCACAGACAAACTTAAAATCCCTTACATTTTTAAAGCCTCGTACCGCAAGGCAAACCGTTCAAGAATCGATTCATTTGCTGGTATTGGCGATGAAAAGGCACTGAAAATTCTAGGAGAAGTAAATGAGCGATTTGGCTTACCCATTGTTACAGACATTCATAGTGCTCCAGAAGCTGCCATGGCGGCTGAATATGTTGATATTCTTCAGATTCCGGCATTCCTATGCAGACAAACAGACCTACTGATTGCAGCAGCCCAAACAGGAAGGTTTGTAAATATCAAAAAAGGGCAATTTGTTTCCCCCGACTCCATGAAATTTGCAGCGCAAAAGGTTGTTGATTCAGGCAATACCAACGTTATTCTAACTGACAGAGGAACAATGTTTGGGTATCATGATCTAATAGTTGATTTTAGGGCCATACCAACCATGCGAGCATTTGGATTTCCTGTTGTTGTTGATGTTACCCACTCGCTTCAGCAACCAAACCAAACCACCGGGGTTACGGGTGGCAGGCCCGATATGATTGAAACCATTGCCCGTGCTGCCATTGCAACAGGAGCCGATGGGCTCTTTATGGAAACCCATTTTAACCCAGCCGAAGCATTATCGGATGGGGCAAACATGCTAAATATTAAGTACCTGGAAGGATTACTTGAGCGGCTAGTTGCAATCAGGCAAGTGGTTAAGAACTTTTAACGTGAACGTTTAGCAAATCGTTAATCTTTTTCTTTAGGAGGTGGGCGTTAATAGGCTTTGAAACATAGTCGTTACAGCCCACCTCAAAACATTTAAGATTATCGTGAGGCAGAGCGTATGCGGTTTGTGCAATAATTGGTAAATCAGGATAATTTTCTCTAATTCTTGAAGTTGCTTCATACCCATCAACTACAGGCATTTGAATGTCCATTAGAACAATATCAACCGGTGAACCATTGAGTACCATGGATACTGCTTCCTCGCCATTCCTTGCCCAAAGAATTTTGGCTTTTGTATCGGCTAGAACAGTGGAAAGGTATTTATAGTTGGTATCTATATCCTCAGCTATCAGGATAGTTACGCCCTCCCACTTATATTCAGGATTTTTGGCTTTGAAAATTACAGAACCATCGTTAACGCTCTTTGATTCGTGGTAAGGGAGGGAAAAGTGGAATGTAGTCCCCTGCCCGACTTCCGACTCAAACCAGATATCGCCACCGAGTAAATCAATGATATGTTTAGAAATGTACAACCCGATGCCAGTACCGCCGTATTTACGGGTTGACCCCTCCTGTACCTGACGGAACCTGTCGAAAATAATATCCTGCTTATCCTTTGGAATGCCAATTCCTGTATCCCTTACAAAAAATTCAATATTACTCTTATCCTCGTTAATCAGGTAACCAAACTCAACCGATCCTTTTTCAGTAAATTTCAGAGCATTACCAATAAGGTTAACCAGAACCTGACGTAAACGTTGGGCATCGGTGTATAGAATATTTGATTCATCGTCGTTCAGGTTGAGTAAGCGAATATTAATATGCTCTTTTTCCTGCTTGAACTTAATCTCGTTGAAAAATGTGTAAACCTCAAACATCAGGTTGTCGAGGTTACAGTCGGCAGGATTAACGGTTAGCTGTCCTGCATCAATCTTGGATAAATCGATAATATCATCTATGAGATTAACCAGCATCATGCCGTTATGGTAAATGATATCGATATACCTATCGCGCTTTTCCTGCGATTCCTCATTCTTTAGGAGTTGGGCAAATCCTAAAATGCCATTCATTGGGGTGCGAATCTCATGGCTCATATTGGCCAGGAAGTTTGATTTGAGGATATCGGCTTCCTCGGCCCTAATCTTGGCATTTTGGACTGCTGCTTCGAGTCGTTGTATCTCTAGATGTGCTTTTGCAAGTGTATCGGCCTGTTCATCGTTTTCAATTTGTAACTCTTTACATTGAATCTTTAACTTTTGAATCTCCTCCCTAAGCTGTTCAAGCAAAATCGAGTCGGATGAACTATTAACTGCATTTGCAGATAATTTTCTTTTAAGGTAATTGTGCGTAATGAAATATGTAGTGGCTGTTGAAAATAAAGCCACAAAGATTATAATACCGATACCCATTAAAACTGACATATTTTTTTTTACACGATTTCAAATATTCAAATTTTTAAATACAATTACAAAGATATTTGCCTAAAAAGCCTAAGAATTCCTTGAATAGATTTATAGTTTAAATAAACGACACGTTTTAAATGACAAAAGGTTTCCTTAGAATCATTCTAAAGAAACCTTCTGACATTAAATAAAGTCTAAAAGAAGAAGCCAACACTCATGATGATTTGTGGGTTGCGTTGATCGAATGAGTAGTCGGTACCACTCAAAGTGATGCCAGTCCCAAGTTTGCTGAGGTTGCCTTCGTATTTAAGGTCGAGGGTAAGGGTTTTAAGAATATCGAGCCCTACTCCTACCTGGTACCCAAAAGTTGCCGACCTGAAATTATTTTTCACTGTTTGGTTGGTCAAATCGGCTAATTTATCTTTAAGGCCATCGTTTTCAGAGATTAAGATTGTTGCAACCGGTCCAAGTCCAACCCTAGCAGGACCAAATTTCCATCCAACAATAACTGGAATATCGAACTTGTTGAACTTTTGCATTTCGTTGTAAACATCGTTTAGGGTAACATCCTTAAGCATAACCTCGCCCTGCGAGCGGGAAAAAAGCAGCTCGGGTTGAATAAAGAAACCCATAATTTGCACCCGGGCAAATAGCCCAGCGTGAAATCCAAGTTTAGCATCGCCCTGCTCCACAATGTATTGGTTTGCACCGTCGGTAATGGTTGCCTTACTAAACTTAACATTGGATGAGCTAATGCCGCCCTTAAGCCCCATTCTAAAGAACTGAGCGTTAGAGAACAGGGAAAGGCTTGTGAGTGCTAAAATAAAAAGTGTTCTTTTCATAGTAATTGAATTTAAAAAGGTTTAATGATCTACTATTATCAAATTGTGTGCTAGATTTAAAAGAGTGGACTAATTAATCGTGCCAGCGCTTCCTTGTAACTATTTTTCAGCGGACGTTTACTCCAGCTTTGGGGTGTAATAACCTGGCTTTGTACCAGGTTGGATAAGAAATTTTCCTCAAGCCTCTCAGTAACCTGATTATCGTAAATGAAAGCCGCCACCTCAAAGTTATCCTCAAAGCTGCGGATATCCATATTAGCCGACCCCACCATGGCCAGCTTACCATCAATCATCATCACCTTGGAGTGGTTAAAGCCATTTTGGTAAAGGTAAACCTTGATACCAGCCTCCAGTAGCTCGGAAACATAAGAGAGTGAACTCCAGTAAACAACGGTAGAATCGGATTTTCCGGGTAAAATAATCCTAACATCAATCCCACTTAGTGCTGCTGTTTTAAGGGCTGTTAGGATACTTTCGTTAGGTATAAAGTAAGGCGTAGATATGTAAATATGCTTATTGGCACGTGTTATGGCATGGAAAAAGGCTTGCATGATACTTGCCCAATCGGAATCGGGACCGCTTGTTACAATTTGTAAGGGATGGTAACTGGTAACGGTTGGCTGAGGAAAGTAAATATTACGCTCCCTTATGATTTTTCCAGTAACAAAGTACCAATCAATCAGAAAGATAACCTGAAGTGAATGAACTGCCTCACCCTCGATTTTCAACATGGTGTCGTACCACTGCCCAAGCCTTCGGGTACCCTCGATGTACCGGTCAGCAATATTCATTCCACCTAAATAACCAACTTTTCCATCGACCACTACTACTTTTCGATGGTTTCGGTAGTTTACCCTACTGGTAAGCAAGGGGAATCGAACCTCCATGAACGGATAGATCTCTATGCCAGCATCTTTTAGCTCCTTGACATACCTTTTGGGTAGGCTCCAACTGCCTACATCATCGAATAGTACTCTAACCTTAACGCCCTCTTTAGCCTTTGTTATCAGGATATTTTTAATTCGGTTACCAAGCTTATCGTCATTTATAATATAAAACTCGATATGAATGCTTGAAGTTGCTGAGTAAAGTGATTCTATTATGGAGTCGAAGGCTTGATTACCTGTCTGGAAAATCTCAACCTCATTCTTTTCAGTTAGCAGGGCCTTGCTGTTGTTGAGCAAAAGGGTGATAATACTTAAATGATCAGCAAGCTTATGGTGAATATCGGTTTTAGAGGAAAAACGGATAACTTGTTTATGGCTTAAATACTCTATTTGTTCAATATCCTGAATCTCTTTACGGCTAAACAGCTTTTCCTTTCTACGGTTTTGGCCAAATACGATATAAAGTAATAAACCAAGTATTGGTAATGTGATAAGAAGTAAAACCCAAGTGGACGTTTTAGCGGGATCGCGCTTTTCATGGATAATCATTGCGGCTGTAGAAAGCACGGTAATGATATAAACCGTCCATAGCAGCGTGGTTAGATGGTTTAAAAACGTTTCGTTTAGTATGTTCAAGACAACCATACCCAAATTTTTCTCTAATTAAGAAAAATTCGGGAAATTATGCAAATAACCTATTTAAAGGGCGAATTAGGCTCTTTTGCCATGTATCCGTATAGAAGCCGATCGATCACGGTGGGCAGAATGCGTTGGGCCAGTACCGATATTTTACCTTCGGTACCCATGATAATATTCCTACGGCGTTTAACAATTCCTTTAACAATTATTTTTGCTACCTCCTCGGGAGTCATCATGTTTTTCTCATCGCGAGGCGACATACCCTGAGGGGTACCATCGGCGGTTAAAGCCGAGAATCTGACGTTAGTAGCTGTAAACCCAGGAGCCGCAATCATTACATGCAAACCGTTCTTGAGATTTTCGATACGTAGGGTTTCCAGGAAACCATGCATTGCAAATTTTGATGCTGAATACCCACAACGGCCTGGTAATCCGTGGAATCCAGCAATGGAACTCACACCTACAACTGAACCTTTTGTCTCAAGCAAATAGGGTAATGCATACTTTGTACAGTAAACCGTACCCCAAAAATTTACATCCATGAGATGCCGAATAACTTTAAGGTCAACATCCTTAAAAAGGGCACGCATGGAAATGCCGGCGTTATTGATCAGAATATCGATTTGTCCGTACCTGCTTATGGCCTGTTCAATTAAATTTTTACAGTCACCCTCGCTGGTCACATCGGTTTTTACAGGCAGTACCTCTACCCCAACTGAGGATAGTTCAGATGCAATAACATTTAACTCATCGATGTTACGAGCGCCAATAACCAGCTTGGCGTTATACCTTGAAAACTCGTAGGCTAAAGCCTTTCCAATGCCCGATGATGCACCAGTAATAACAACTACTTTTCCCGTTAATTTTTTTAATGCCTTTGTCATGGTTATTTCAAATATTGTTCAGCTAATCTATTAAATAATGGCTTACATGAGTTTGAATTACTGTTAAAGTGTAACATTTAATCTTTTTAACATAATTCATCAATCTGATAATCAATGTATAGAACAATATTTACATTTGAAATGAAAGAAAAATTTGTATATTTTAGAGAAAGAGTCTATCTTTGCAACGCAAAAAACAAAAGTAGTTCTCAATAAAATAGGTAGATTCAGTAGCTCAGCAGGTAGAGCACATCCCTTTTAAGGATGGGGTCCTGGGTTCGAATCCCAGCTGAATCACCAAAAAGCCCGATGGAAACGTCGGGCTTTTGTATTAAGGATAAAGGATAAAGGATAAAGGATAAAGATAAAAGGGGAAAAAAAAGTTAAAGAGTGCCTCGTCCGGGAATTTACTTGTTTTGCACCTAATGTAAATCAAACCTTCGGCTTTTTTGATTCAATTAAAATAAACCCACAAGAAGTATCGTAAAGCAAAATCCTAAACACAACCTTTAGCTCTCCAAAAGTAAAAAAGGACGGATTATTGTTAATCCGACCTTTTAATTGTTAGAATTTCATTAGCCTAATTTATTCTGGATGTGAATACTTCGAAACTGTTTGGCTTAAGCGTAACTTCAAGTTTCCCGTTTTGGATTGAATATTTAGAATTGAAGTTTGGATATAATATGCTATCACTCATATATTCAGGTATTTGTAAGTCGATAACTTGTTCCTGGTTCGACTTGTTGAAGATTACAACTACAGTATTGTCAAAATATTTACGAACGTAAGCGTAAACATTATCGTTTACGAGGATGGTTTGGAATGAGCCGTAAACCAGAGCCAGGTTATTTCTGCGGATGTTTACAAGCTTTGTAACAGTTTCAAGGGTTTGTTGCTCAAGGGTTGATAATCCATCGAACTTCATCATGCGGCGGTTATCGGGGTCGTTGCCACCGGGCATCCCAAACTCGTCGCCGTAGTATATGGTTGGAACACCGGGAATGGTCATGTTGAATGCGTTAAGCATGCAGAGTTTAGCATAAGCAGTACTATCGCCAACGCCAATTTCGCGGGTCCAACCAGCCTTTTTGGCATCCTCACCGAAACGTAAGGCTCCACCGGCATAGGAAATAAAACGACCCCTATCCTGATTTCCTGAGATATAGCCCATAAGGTTAATCCAGCCAAAATAGCTGAATGTTTGGTGCAGTGCTCCATCAAGCTTAGTAAAGGGGTAGTCGTTGCGGGCAAAAGCGGCTACCGAGGCATCGTAAATGTTAAAATCGAACTGGGCGTCGAGCATGCCGCTGCCAATGTAGCTTGCAATGAGTTCGTGGCTGCCATAGGTTTCGCCAATCTGGTAAACCGGTTTATTGGGTAGGTTAAGCTTGATTTTTTGGGTAAGCCTACGCCAGAAATTCTCGTGAATATGTTTAGTGGCATCGTGGCGGAATCCATCGAGGTCGTAATGGGAAACCCAGAATAAAGCTGAGTCGGTCATGGGTTCATAAACCTCAGGACGTTCCAGGTCGAGCGTTGGAAGAAACGTATCGAACCAAGTTGTAAGGCGATACTCATCCCAGCGTTCGGTGTTTAGTGAACCATCGGGCAGGTAAAGCGATGTAGCCCAGTCGGGATGCTGCTTGTAAAGGGGATGCTCCTGGTGAACGTGGTTGGCCACGTAATCGAGTATAACGTTCATGTTTCGCTTATGGGCTTCAGCAATAAGCTCATTAAGTTCACTCTCAGTCCCAAACCTAAAGTCGACTTTGGAAGAAGAAACCGGCCAGTAGCCATGGTAGCCCGAAAATTTGGTGCGGGGTTGTGGATATAATCCCCATGCCCCTAAGGGGTTTTGAGTAATTGGTGAAAGCCATATAGTATTGATTCCCAGTTTGGTAAAATATCCATCCTTAACCTTTTGGGTAACGCCAGCCAGGTCGCCACCAAAGTAATTTGCCTTGGGGTGTATTTCGGGATCGTTCACCTTGAAATCGTTGGATGGGTTGCCGTTCTTAAAGCGGTCAACCAAAAGGAAATACATGATTTGAGTATGCTTATCGCTACGGGAAAGCTGCGATGGATTTATTACCACCCTATTTCCCTCAAGCGGTATAAGTAGATTGTTCGATTCCCCTTGCTGGTTGTAGGCCCAAATGCGTATATGGGATCGCTTGTAACCTCGGGCATTTTCAGGTATTGTTATTTCGTAAAATCCTTCCTTAGAGGTAATAAATTTATCATCCATTAAGTAATTCTGCCACAGCACAATAAACTTATCTATATTTCCTATCGCTTTAATAAACAATTTATTTCCATCCGTTGAGAATGGAACGAGTTTGGGTAGCTCCTCAGGATTTGTGTTGCCAACAACTAACACTGAGTTATACCCACCCATTCCATTATCTTCAAAAGTGGGGTTTGCTGGGTCAAGCATCCACTTGCCGTCAATAACAACCTGGTAATGGTATTTCCCCGGATTTAAAAGCTTAGTAGTTTTATAAACCTTTCCATCGAATGTAAGATTGGTAGAACTGGGATTCCAGTCGTTTATTTGCCCTGCAAGCTGAACGCTTTTTACCTTTTTCCCCTGAGGATCGAAGGTGAAGGTTACAGGAAGTTTACGATTTTTCCGAACCAATAAACAGTATTTATCGCCCTTAGCCCAGATAAAAATATATGAGAGCCATGGCAATGACTGATTGTCAGCTTTCAAAGTAAGGTATGCCTTACTATCGGAAATGCTATACTGAAAATGTGAGGGTATAGATACTGAATCAATCACCTGAGGATCAGGGAAGTAATCGGTTAGGTAAACCAATGTACTATCGCCAGCAAGCTGAATTACTGAAAGCAAATCATGAACTGCCGGGCTGGTAGTAGCATGTTCAATCCGTAAACTTTTTTGGCATGAACTTACTAAAAAGGTTACGGTAATCAATGCTAATAATCTGTATTTCATATACATAATATTTTAAAGATTTACTTCAACTCAATTATCATAGCCGAGCGGGGCGAAAGCTGAATCTTTGCAAGGTTTTCAACCTTATTTCCGGAAATAATATCAATTCCGCTCGTTTTGTTGGAAAGGAACTCAGCAAAGCGAGAGGTATCCAAAACCTTGGGTTGATAACCGTTATGAAGAATAACCATCACGGTTTGCTCTGAGTTATGGCGGAAATAAACATATACCTCATTCTCAGGGATAAAATGGGTTAATTTTCCGTTGTGAATGGCAGTAGCCGTTTTGCGCCAATTCAGGATGGTAGACATGTAGTTCCAGATTTCATTTTGGCGCTTTGTTCTACCCTCAGGGGTAAAAGCCGACTTGGAATCGGTTGGCCATCCGCCGGGAAAATCGCGGCGAATATCGCCATGCCCCTTGGCATCATCGCCGGGCAATAAAATCTCAGTTCCGTAGTAAATTTGAGGAATGCCACGTGTGGTAAGCAGGAATGCCATGGCGAGCTTTAAACGGCCTAATGCCTGAGAAGAATCGCGCTGGAAACGGCCGATATCGTGATTATCGGCAAAGATGAAAAGTTTATCGGGATTTGGGTAAACAAAGTCGTGGGCAATAATCTCGTAAAGGCGTGCCAGTCCCGTATCCCATCCATCCTTCTCATCAAATGCCTTGTGCATGGCAAACATCAGGGGGAAATCCATTACAATCTCTAGGTTCGAGTTATACCCATCGCGGTTTTTGGCATCCTTTTGCCAGTATGCCACCCAAGCAGGATAGTTTACCCAGGTTTCGCCAACAATGCTGAAGTTAGGATATTCATTCTGAACCGCAGCGCACCACTGGGCCATGAAATGCTTATCACAATAAGGATGGGTATCCATTCGGATGCCATCCAACCCGGCATACTCAATCCACCAGATACTGTTCTGTATTAGGTAGTTGGCAAGGTATGGGTTTCGCTGGTTAAGGTCGGGCATGTGGCCGTCGAACCAACCGTCGGCCATTAGGCTGCTATCGGCAACCGAAGCATGCGGGTCGAAGGTGGTAGGAATGCGGTAGTTTGTCCGTTTGTAATCGGGGTAAAGGTTGAACCAGTTCTTCATGGGCACATCCTTCATCCACCAGTGCTCACCCCCGCAGTGGTTGAAAACCATATCCTTAACTACCTTAATGCCCTGGGCGTGGGCTTTATCAATGAATTCCTTGTAAAGCTCATTGCTACCCAGGCGGGGGTCAACCCTGTAAAAATCGGTAATGGCATAGCCATGGTACGACCACGAAGGCTGGTTGCTCTCGAGCACAGGATTTAACCAAAGCGCTGTTACTCCCAGTTGTTTAAAATAGTCGAGGTGATTCAGAATACCCTGAATATCGCCGCCGTGACGGGCGTAAGGTTCATTGCGGTCAACCTTATCAGTATATCCGCTAACTTGGTCAATTGCAGGGTTTCCGTTGGAAAACCTGTCGGGGTAAACCAGGTAAACCACATCGGAATTATCAAAGCCTTTGCGGTTGGCTGAGCCAGCTTGACGGGCTTTAAGTTCGTAAGCATAAGTTAGTGGTTTACCCTTAGGAAAGGTAAACTTAATATCAATACTCCCTGGCTTGGCATCGGGTTTAACGGTTAGGTTGATGAAGATATAGTTTGGATTTTCAACCCTATCGATACCAACAAGATCGATATTGGGGTTGTTGATAGAAACCTGTGCCGAGGCAATATTTTTCCCGTAAACCAGAAGCTGAAGGTTTGGATTATTCATACCAACCCACCAGCAAGGGGGTTCGATACGCTCAACCGGTTTCTGAGCAAGTGATGTCATCACCACAAACATAGTAGACATCAGTAAAGATAAGAGGTTTTTAAACATGGTTATTGGTTTTTTTGAGTGATTTTTCCTGAAAACAAGAAGGGCTGTCAGGGAAACCCCCAACAGCCCAAATTCTAATAAATAACTATTTGGATATGAATACTTTTATTACCAGCTGGACAAAAATCCGGAATATGGAATAAGCTATTCATTACCCACGACCTATAGCATTAAGATCGGCAAAAGCTTCCTTGAGACGGGCAACAATTGACTCTTCGCCTTTGCGAAGCCAAACGCGAGGATCGTAATACTTCTTGTTGGGAGCATCTTCCCCTTCGGGATTCCCAATTTGACCCTGCAGGTAACCCTTCTTGGCCTCGTAATAGTTTTTGATGCCTTCCCAGAAAGCCCACTGCAAATCGGTATCAATATTCATCTTTATTACTCCATAGCTGATGGCCTCAGTAATTTTTTCCTTTTCGGAACCGCTACCACCATGGAATACAAAGTTTACAGGCTTATCGGCTGTAGCATATTTCTGCTTAATTAGCTCCTGTGAGTTCTTAAGGATAATTGGGTTAAGAACCACATTGCCGGGCTTGTAAACGCCATGCACATTTCCAAACGATGCTGCTATGGTGAAATTGGGGCTAATTTTCATCAGCTCCTCATATGCGTAAGCCACTTCCTCGGGTTGGGTGTATAATCTTGAGCTGTCAACACCAGTATTATCAACGCCATCCTCCTCGCCGCCAGTAACGCCAAGCTCAATTTCCAGGGTCATTCCCATTTTGGCCATTCGCTCCAGGTAACGCTTGCAGATTTCGATATTTTCATGAAGCGATTCCTCGGAAAGATCGAGCATGTGTGAGCTGAAAAGAGGTTTTCCTGTTTCGCGGAAATGTTTTTCGCCCGCATCGAGCAAGCCATCAATCCATGGAAGAAGTTTTTTGGCAGCGTGGTCGGTGTGAAGTACAACGGGAACACCATAGGCCTCGGCCAGCAAATGAACATGCTTAGCTCCGCTTATTGCCCCAAGTATACTAGCCTGTTGACCGTCGTTGGATAGCGATTTGCCTGCAATAAACGATGCCCCGCTGTTTGAAAACTGAATAATAACCGGTGAGCCCAACTCACGGGCGGTTTCCAGCACGGCATTCATTGTATTAGTTCCAGTAACGTTAACTGCAGGTAGAGCAAACTGCTCAGCCTTAGCAATTGCAAATAGTTCCTGTAACTCTTTTCCGGTTATTACGCCTGGTTTAAAACGTTTCATGATTTTGTAGTTTTAAGAAATACAACGCAAAGGTAATCTTTTTTCAGGCTTAGAAAATTTGTTTCTGAACCGGAACGCTTATTGAGCTGGAGGCAGGAACTGAATGCTCAACACCGTAAATCTTAAGGGTTATTGCATTCCCGCTTTCATTGTTAATGGTTATTTGTGAACTGGTTACCATTATCTTAAGAATGTTATCGCGGAACCAAACCTTAAAGCTATACGATTTCCACTTATCGGGAATAAGCGGGTTAAAAGTGAGCATGTTGTTTCGAACGCGCATTCCACCAAAACCTTCAACAATGGAAATCCAGGTGCCGGCCATACTGGTAATGTGGAGTCCCTCCTTAACCTCGCGGTTGTAATCGTCGAGATCGAGGCGAGCTGTTCGTAGGTAAAGCTCATAAGCTTTATCAACATTGCCTATACGAGATGCCAGAACGCTATGAACGCATGGTGAAAGCGATGATTCATGAACTGTTCGGGCCTCGTAAAACTCATAATTACGTTTAATGGTATCGGTATCGTACCTGTCCTCAAGGAAGTATAATCCCTGTAAAACATCGGCTTGCTTAATGAAGCAGGAACGCAGAATACGATCCCAACTCCATTTCTGATTTAACGGACGCTCCTTGGGATCAAGATCCTTAACAAGAATCTGCTCCTTGTCCATATACCCTTCCTGTTGCAGGAATATTCCTAACTTTTCATCAACAGGGAAGAACATATTGTTACGGATATCGCGCCACTTGGCTATCTCCTTAGATTCATCAAAATGGATTGATTTAGTCAACTCAGCATACTTGGATGGATCGGTTGATTTAACGTAAGATGCTACCTCCTCAGCATACTCCATGCACCAGCAAGCAATGGTTGAAGTGTACCAGTTGTTATTAACGTTATTCTCATACTCATTAGGGCCGGTAACACCCAGCATAACGTACTTACCCTTTTCCTGCGAGAAGTTCACACGCTGTGCCCAAAAACGAGCAATTGCAATGAGCACTTCAAGGCCAAAGTTTACCAAGTAACTTTTATCGCCTGTATAGCGAACGTAATTGTAAATTGCAAAAGCAATGGCACCATTACGATGAATCTCCTCAAAGGTAATTTCCCACTCGTTGTGGCACTCCTCACCGTTCATGGTAACCATTGGATAAAGGGCTGCACCATCGGTAAAGCCAAGTTTTTGTGCATTTTCAATAGCCTTTCCAAGTTGCTTGTAGCGGTAGAGCAGAAGTTGACGGGCAACCTTTTGACCGTGTGTAACCATATAGAAAGGTAAACAGTATGCCTCGGTATCCCAATAGGTTGATCCACCATACTTTTCACCTGTAAAGCCTTTTGGGCCAATGTTCAAGCGTTCATCCTTGCCCGTATAGGTTTGGCTGAGCTGGAAAATATTAAAGCGGATACCCTGCTGAGCAGCCACATCGCCCTCAATGGTGATATCGCTATGTTGCCAAATCTCAGTCCAAGCATTTCGCTGCTCATCAAGCATTTTATCGAAACCTTTCGATACGGCAGTATCGATAAGCTTTTCGAGAACCTTGGGAAAAGTTCCCTTCTCATGGTTCAGGCTTGAAATTACAGCAGCATACTTGTAGAGGGTTACCTCATCGCCAGCCTTTGCATTAATAGTAAACCTGTTGTCGACATACATAGCTGAGGTGTTTACTTGCGGCTGAACATTCTGATGCTGACCATTAACGTGTATAAAGTTACGCATGGCATGGCCAACGTGGAAATCGAGTTTTTTAGTACGGCTTACAATGTAGCTGAAAGCTGATGTGCCTTTAATATCGACCACTTCCCAGAACTTCTCGCCATAGTTGGAATCCTCATTGTGAACATCGGCATCGAGGTATGGGTGAACCTCGATATTAGCATCGGCATTAAGCGGTTTAACAGAGTAACGTATAGCGCCAAGTTCAGAATCGACCATACTTAAAAATCGTGTTGACTTAACGGCCAACTTTATACCGTTCTGTAGCTCGGCAATAAATGAACGTTCAAGGTATCCCTCCTTCATGTTGAGTACCCTACGGAAATCCTGAACTTTACACTTGGCCAGGTCGAGCTCCTCGCCGTTTACAATTACATTGATTCCAATCCAGTTGGTAGAGTTGATAACCTTGGCGAAATACTCAGGGTAGCCATTTTTCCACCAACCCACTCGGGTTTTATCGGGGTAGTAAACGCCACCTATGTAGCTTCCCTGAAGCGTGCTGCCGGTGAATTTCTCTTCAAAGTTAGCACGCTGTCCCATAGCACCATTTCCAATGCTGAAAATACTCTCCGAAGCGCGAGTATTTTCAGGAATAAATCCCTCTTCAATGATGCACCACTCGTCGTGTTTAAGATAAGGGTTCATATCGATTACTTTTTTAAGAATAGTTCAATTAATTTGCTATATGTAAAACCTTTAAGATTAGGCACAACCACATCGGCACGGTTCAGAATTTGAGGATTGCCAATACCAACAGTGCGCATACCTGCATTAATTGCAGCCTCAATACCGGCTTCGGCATCCTCAAATACAACACAAAACTCAGGATTTACCCCAAGCGATTTTGCAGCAACCAGGAAGATATCAGGTGCCGGTTTGGCTACTGTAACCGAGTTACCATCAATTACAGCATCGAAATGATTTTTTAAACCAATCCGTTCAAGGATAAGGGGCGAATTTTTGCTTGCAGAACCAAGAGAAACTTTTATGCCATTAGCCCTTAACTCTTCCAGCAATTCCTTTGCGCCAGGAAGAATCTCATCGGGGGTCATTCGTTCAATGTACTCCACGTACCAGGCATTTTTCTTGGCAGCCATTCGTTCCATTTCATCCAATGGAAACGACAAACCACCAACCTCCAGCAAAATTTCAAGGGAGCGCATACGGCTAACTCCTTTAAGGCGCTCGTTATGCTGCTCGGTAAACTCAAAGCCCAACTCCTGCGCAAGGCGCTTCCAAGCCAAGTAGTGATACTTTGCAGTATCGACCACTACCCCATCTAAATCGAAAATACAAGCCTTAATCTCATTCATCGGGTTAAGCCTTTTTCTCTTTAACAAAAAGAATAGCGCTTGCCGAAGCTAAAAGCATCGATAAACCAGCAAGAACTATCATATAGATTGCCTTTTCGTTGAAAACAAATTTGAGAATAGTTCCAAGCAGTAAACCACTTACAATTTGCGGTACTACCACGGTTATGTTGAAAATGCCCATATACACTCCCATTCTATCGGCTGGTAGCGAACGCGCAAGAATTGCGTAAGGCATAGCCAGAATGGCAGCCCAAGCAATTCCAACACCTACCATTGAAAGAATAAGAGCATATTGACCGGTAAATATGTACATCGATAAATAGCCTAACGCGCCAAAAAGAAGCGAAATGGAATAGGTTTTTACTCTACCCAAGCGATTAGCTATCTTGTCGAGGAAAATGGCAAAAATGGCCGCAAAAACGCTATATAATCCAAAAAGAACCCCTACCCAGTTAGCCGCTTCGTTATACTCAGGAGAGGTGGAATCGCCAATGGCTGTTCCCCAAATATGCTGGGCTACGGCTGGTGTTGTATAAACCCACATGGCAAACAGAGCAAACCAAGAAAAGAACTGAACAATGGCTAGTTTGCCCATTATACCCGGCATTGATGTTAAAGTTTGCCAGAAACTTTTTTTCTCAGCTTCAACAACAACGCTATCGGATTGGTTGTACTGTTTAAACTCATCGGGGTTATATTCCTTGGTTGTGAACACAGTCCACAAAACCGATATCAACAGAATAGAACCACCAATATAAAACGACCAAACCACTGAAGGGGGAACTTGTCCCTCAGGAGCGGTATTACCCACTCCAAGCAAATTAGTGAGGACGAAAGGTAGGAAAGAACCAATAACAGCACCCAGATTGATAAGCAGGGTTTGAATTGAATAACCAGTATTAGTTTGCTCATCGGGGGTCATGTCGGCAACCAAAGAGCGAAAAGGCTGGAAAGTAACGTTGAACGAAGCATCCATTAATGCCAGCATTATTGCTCCAAAAATTACAGGAGGCAGAATGGCTATTGCAATATGTGAGTTAGGCATAAAAAACATTCCTAATGAAGCTGCAATAGCACCTCCAAAAATAAAAGGCTTACGGCGCCCCATTCTAGTCCAAGTCCTATCGCTCGCTGCTCCTACCCATGGCTGAATGATTAGCCCCATGATTGGTGCTACAAGCCAGAAAAAAGAGAGGTGATGTAGGTCAGCGCCATAGTTTGATAGTATGCGTGAAACATTGGCATTTTGCAGGGCAAAACCTGCCTGAACCCCTAAAAAGCCAAAGCTAAGGTTCCAAATTTGCCAAAAGCTGAGTTTAGGTTTCTTTGCCATAAAGCTATTTTTAGTTTTCAAGGTGTCCAAAATTAAAGTAAAAAAATCTTAAAAAAAACATAACACAAAGTTAAAACCCTTGTGAAATAAGGGTTTCAGAACATGAAAGAGGCATTTCAATCGTTTACGAAGGGTTGAAGAAATATTTCAAAAATTTTCAATACTGAAACCCTTGAACATCAGGAAAACCGCGTAAAATCAACCGTAAACGTTTGCGGTAAATTTATCGATGGGTGTGTTTTGATATTGAATTTAAATGGAACGCAGATGACGCAGATTATAGTGATTTACACTGTGAAACGATTTAAGTTGATGGTTGTTGGTTGATTGTTGATAGTTGATAGTTTGGTGTAATCCCGTCCTATCGTGTCATGCTGAGCTTGCCGAAGCATCGCTTTATGCCTTCACTACCTTTATTTCTTTTTAATTTGTTTTTGGCAATCGCTCTTTACTATGTTTTGCTGTTGCGATGCAACGCATCAGTACTGCTCTTTGCAGTGTCCTAGCGTGCATCGCCTTACATACGGGAGTTCCATGGAGTTACAAATATTACGCCCCCACGGGGCTCGGAGAGTTGTTCGTTGTTCGTTTCTCGATGCTCGTTTAAAACGACCTCACCCCAGCCCCTCTCCTGACAGGAGAGGGGTGCACCGTTAAAGTCTCCCCTCTCAGGGGAGATTTAGAGGGGTCATCTAGGTTGAATGTGGGAAACGACCTAACTCTAGCCCTTTTTCCTGAGAGGGAATGGAGCGGAAGAAGCAAGCAGAGGCATAAAAGCCTGACCCGGCATTGGGTCGGGGGTGTAATGTGGCGGTGGGTCTAGTAAGCGATACCATATGAGACACTCCGATGGAGTGGCGAATAGTATCGCGTGGCAGTTCCACCTACGGGGTACCCATCGGGTCGGGCTTTTCAGCCTTGATTTTCTTTGGTTCTTTCTTGTATCAAGACAAGAAAGAACATGTAAACCGCTCTTTGCCATGTTTTTCCTTTGCGATGCAACGTTTCACCCTTCCTCTTTGGACTTTGCATTGCGTGCATCGCCTAAAATTTTGAATACCACATTACCCAGGGTTAAAACCCTGGGCTAATGTGATTCGCCTTTTCAGGGCAAATGATGCACGCGTCGGGAGACGCGCTCAAACGAGAGGGCTGGAAACGTTGCTCGTTTTTCGTGAAACTATTGTCATGTTGAGCGCAAGCGAAACATCTCAATGTGTCGATTAGAGATCCTTCGCTGCGCTCAGGATGACAAATATAAAGTTGATGCTTGTTCGTGATTGCAATTCTGTGAAACACCGTGTTACACTGTGTAACTCTGTGATACTTGCTAATGCAATGGAATGCAGATGACGCAGATTGGGTGGATTTACCCTGTGAAACGATTTAAGTTGATGGTTGTTGTTTGATTGTTGATAGTTTGGTGTAACCCCGTCCTATCGTGTCATGCTGAGCTTGCCGAAGCATCTCTATGTGCTATCATCCCGTATTTAATGAGATTCCTCGACTTGCTCGGAATGACAATGGAGTTATAAATGTTTAGCTCCTACAGGACTGTTCACGGTAAACCTGAAAAAATTTCCTCAATAAAGTTTATCAGGTATCACAAATTAATACAGGGTTTCACAGTACTTTACTGTGTCAAACATTTTGTAATAACTATCAACCATCAACAAACAACTAACAACCTATATTAAAACTCTGAAGTGAAGTGGAACTTAATATCGGGGAACTTTTCAATAGCCATTTGTAGGGAGTAAGGTGAATCGGCCAGGAATACCTCACGCCCATGCTTATCGAGGGCAAGGTTATTATACTTTCGAATACGGAAATCGTCGAGTTGGGCCTTGTTATTGGTTTCAATCCAGCAAGCCTTGTAAAGGTTTATGGGTTCGTAGCGGCATTTAGCACCATACTCATGCTCCAACCGGAACTGAATAACATCAAACTGTAAAGCACCCACTGTACCTATAATCTTCCTACCATTGGATTTTTGGGTGAAGAGCTGGGCTACACCCTCATCGGTTAGCTGCTCAATTCCTTTTGCCAGTTGCTTATACTTTAAGGGGTCGGCATTCTCAATGTAGCGGAAAAGCTCAGGGGCAAAGTTAGGGATACCTTTAAAGTTCATAACCTCGCCCTCAGTAAGGGTATCGCCAATCTTGAAATTGCCTGAATCGGGCAAGCCAATTATGTCGCCGGGGTATGCAAACTCCACTATCGACTTTTTATCGGCCAAGAATGCGTTGGGGCTGGAAAAACGGAACGATTTTCCTAATCTTACGTGGAAGTATGGAACATTACGCTCAAACCGACCAGAGCATATCTTTAGGAATGCTATCCTGTTACGGTGATTGGGATCCATGTTGGCAAAAATTTTAAACACAAATCCGCTAAATTTTTGCTCAAATGGTGTAACCGTACGGGTATCGGTAGTGATAGGGCCGGGATGGGGAGCAATTTGTACAAAACAATCCAGGAGTTCCTTAACCCCAAAGTTGTTTAGGGCACTACCAAAGAAAACGGGAGCCACCTCGCCGGAAAGGTAGGTTTTGATATCGAACTCCGGGTAAACCTCGTTAACAATCTCAATCTCCTCAAGAAACTTATTGGTGTAGGGCTTAATGTAAGAATCCAGTTCAGGCGAGTTCAAATCAGATATCTCAACTATATCGTCGGCAATGGTTTGCTTATTCTCACCGGAGAAAAGGAAGAGTTTCTGCTCAAAAAGGTTGTAAACCCCCTTGAACGATGGCCCCTGGCTAATTGGCCAGCTAAGCGGGCGTACCTTAATCTGAAGTTCCTTCTCAATCTCATCGAGCAGGTCGAATGGGTCGTTGCCAGGCCTATCGAGCTTGTTGATAAAGATGATTACGGGAGTTTTACGCATGCGGCAAACCTCCATGAGCTTGCGGGTTTGCGCCTCAACGCCTTTTGCATGGTCAATAACAATTATAACGCTATCGACAGCAGTAAGGGTACGATATGTATCCTCGGCAAAATCCTGGTGACCAGGTGTATCGAGAATGTTAATTTTATAGTTCTGATACTCAAACTCCATTACCGATGTGGAAACCGAAATACCACGCTGGCGCTCTATCTCCATGAAATCGGACGTGGCAGTCTTTTTAATCTTATTGCTTTTAACGGCACCTGCAATGTGAATTGCTCCGCCAAAGAGCAGCAACTTTTCGGTTAGGGTTGTCTTACCGGCATCGGGATGGCTAACAATGGCAAATGTTCGGCGGCGCTTAACTTCGTCCTCAAAAATCATATATCTTCATTTATGGCTTGCAAAATTAGCAATTATTAGCCTTTAAATGAATTAAGGTGCGAAGAAAAAGAAAGTAAGGGTTGATGATTTATGATGATTAGCCTTAAATAGTTTACATCCCTTTAATCATTCTGAGCGTTGCGAGGGATTTTATTTATAGTGTGCAGTGTTCAGTGTACAGGGGTGATTGTGTTTGGTGTTTAGTGTTTTGGGTTTGGTTAGTTTAACCTGTGTAAATCAACTTAATAAGTGCAATTTGCGTTCAATTTTGAGTCAATCAACCGTCAAATCCTTTTGTCATTCAGATCGCAGCCAGGGATCCATTAATGGGTTATAAAGGTAAAGTGATGCTTCGGCAGGGTTCAGCATAAAAGAGAGATGTTTCAATGGAGTATTTCTTGGTATATCAGGACTCAATATGACATATATCAATAACTAAAGAATATTGGTTATTGATTATTGATTATTGATTTAAGATAAAATATTGCCTAAATTTATGGTGATACCAAATTTTTTACATCCATGGAAAATCCCATAGTTATTGGAATACTTGAAAATGCAGCAATACTAATTGCATCTGCAGTTCTATACGATTTTATTTGGTTAAAGTCCGATAAAAGTAGAAAGATTCGCACACAGATTTTGCTTGGCCTACTCATTGCGGGAATAGGTATAGTTCTTATGAATAGCCCATGGATATTAGTTGAAGGGATAGTATTCGATACCCGATCGGTATTGCTCACCATTTCGGGACTGTTTTTTGGCGGGGTAACCACAGTGGTTGCAGCGGTAATTGTTGCTACATCCCGATTGATGATGGGTGGTGCTGGGATGTATATGGGAGTGGCAGTAATAGTAAGTTCATCGCTTATCAGCCTGCTTTGGCGGAAAGTTCGTCCAGACATAATTGCGAATAAAAACCTTGGTGAGGTTTACTTGGTTAGCATTATAGTTCACCTGGTGATGCTTGGATGCACAATTTTCTTACCCGAAGAAAACAGAATGGCCACCCTGCTTGTAATATGGTGGCCAGTAATACTAATTTACCCTTTAGCTACAGTCCTAATAGCAAAGCTACTTTTTAGTAGGAAGGAAAACTGGAAACAGAAAGATAAACTTAAGGAAAGCGAGGAGCGATACCGTTTGATTTTTGAAAACAATCCCAATCCCATGTGGATTCAAGATCTTGAAACACTAAATTTTTTGGAAGTTAATAGGGCTGCCATTACTCATTACGGTTATACCAGGGAAGAGTTTTTAAACATGACTCTAAAAGACATCAGACATGAAGATGACCTTTCAAAATTGAATGGTGACATACAAGCCCTTGACGGTATTTATCAAACATCCTTTAGCTGCATACATAAGAAAAAGAACGGTGAAATTATACATGTTCAAGTAGCATCGCATAGAATTACTTACAAGGGAAGACCAGCGAAACATGTCATGGTTAGCGATGTAAGTGAATTGGTTAAGTCGCATAAATTACTAAGCCAGAAAGAACAAGAATTCAGGGAGATATTTAACTCAGGATTTGACTCCATTCAAATAGTTGACACCGAAAGTGGAAAAATAATTGATTGTAACAATATTACAATGGAGATGTATGGTTTCACAAAGGAAGAAATTATTAATGGGATTATTGGTGATTTAAGTGCAAACATAGAACCCTTTACCAAAGAAAAAGCTCAAGAGTACATAAAAAAAACCATTAAAGGCGAACCCCAGGATTTTGAATGGCTAGCACGTAAAAAAAATGGGGAAACATTTTGGGTTAACGTGCGACTCAAGCTAGTTGAAATTGGAGGTGTTAATAGGGTAATGGCCATTATAAGAGATATTTCGGATAGAAAAAGGACAGAGCAAAACTTTATTGAAAGTGAACAACGGTTTTTACGTGTAATGCATTTCTCAAAGGATGCAATTGGAATACTGGATGAAAATTTTCACTTTATTGATTGTAATGACTCTGCGGCACGACTCCATGGTTTTAAATCGCGTATTGAACTGCTTAAAAACTCACCTCACCCTTCGACTCTAAGTCCACAAACTCAACCTTGTGGGAGTTCATCGTATGAGCTAGCCAACAAAATGATTGAAATTGCACTTGAACAGGGTTTTAACAAATTTGAATGGCTCCATAAAAAAGTAAATGGACAAAAATTCTGGGCAGAGGTGTCGCTAACACCAATTGTATTTAATGGAAAACGGATGATATATGCTGTATGGCGCGATATATCTGATCAAAAAAACAAGCAAAATCGAATTGAGAGACTACTAAAGATATTGGATGAGAGTATAAACGAAGTATATATTTTCCGATGCGACAATCTAAAATTTATTGAATTTAACAAAACTGCTGTGAATAACTTAGGTTATTCACCAGAGGAATTACTTGAGCTTACCGCACTTGATTTAAAACCATACCTAACAGCTGAAAAATTTAACGAATTGTTAAAACCTCTTAACGACGGAACTTCATCTAAGATATATTTTGAGACAATACATCGCCGTAAGAATGGTACTGAATATCCCGTTGAGGTCTATGTTGAGAAAACAAAGGCTTCAGATATCGATGTTTACAATGCAATTGTTTTAGATATTAGCCAAAGAAAAAAATATTTGACCGAATTAAAACAACGCGAACATGAACTCCGCGAAATTTTTGACTCAACCCTTGAAGCCATTTTGATTTACGACATTGAAACCAGTAAAATTGTTGACTGCAATAGGCAAACTCAAACGCTTTACGGATACAGCAAGGATGAACTAATTGGTAAACATTTGGGCACCCTTAGTGCAAACGATCAAAAGTACAATATTGCTGAAGCCACAAAATGGGTTGAGAAAGCGTTGACAGTTGGACCACAAACCTACACCTGGCTTGGTAAAAAGAAAAGCGGCGAAACATTCTGGGTAGAGATATCGCTCAAAAAATCAAATATTGGAGGGGTTGATAGACTTATGGCTGTAGTGCGCGATATTACCGAACGTATTGCCCACCAGCATGAAATTGAAAGACGCGAGAAGGAGTACAGCGAGATATTCAACGCTACTGCCGAGGCAATTCTGATTTATGACCCACATGCTAACCTTATAGTTGATTGTAACAATAGGGCAGTTGAAATGTATGGGTATAATGACAAAAGAGGGTTTTTGAGCATTGGGTTGAATGCCCTTGGAGCCAATGTTGAGCCATATACAAACGATAAAGTTGGATATTATTCCCAAAAAGCCGCCAAGGAGGGACCACAAAGGTTCGACTGGTTGGCAAAGCGAAAGAACGGAGAGCATTTTTGGGTTGAGGTTAACCTACGCCTCACAAAAATTGGTGGTGCTGAACGGGAACTTATAGTAATCCGCGATATTACTGACCGAAAAAGGTTTGAAGATGACCTAGTAAAGGCAAAGGAAAAAGTTGAGGAAAGTGATAGGTTAAAGTCGGCCTTCCTGGCTAACCTGTCGCACGAAATTAGAACACCCATGAACGCCATAATGGGGTTAGGCGATCTTTTAAAATATACTCAGGATGAACAGAAAAGAAAGGAATACATTGATGTTATCCAAAAAAGCGGTTTCCGTTTAATGGATATTATCAATGAAACTGTAGAGATTGCCAAACTCGATACGGGGCTTATTAAAACCAATCCGGAAACCTTTAACCTTGACCAGCTAATGCAGGATATTTACAATGAGCTGAAAATAAAAATTTCAGAAAACAGGGAACTTGAACTAATATATTTATCCCCAAACACAACATCGGAAACATACATTTACACGGATAGGGTTAAGCTGCAACAAATACTGATAAATCTGATAACAAACGGAATAAAATACACCCCGCGCGGAGCGGTGGCATTCGGTTATGAAGTAAAGGATAACCGTGTGGTGTTCAATGTTAAGGATACCGGTATTGGAATTGACCGTAAGAATAGGGAAATGGTTTTTAAGCGATTTTACAGGGTAGAGAACCCATTAACCATTAAGGTAGGTGGAATTGGACTTGGGCTTGCCATTACAAAAGCTTACACTGAGCTTTTGGGTGGTACCATTGAGTTAGACTCTGAGCTTGGAAAAGGCACATCCGTAACAGTTACTTTACCTTACTTAACCGGTGAACCAAAAACCGAGGTTTTTGTGGAAATACCACCCGACCAGCTAAAAGGGGAAAATGAACTTATTCTGGTTGCCGAAGACGATGAGTTTAACTTTATGTATATTAATGAGATACTAAGGCAATTCAACTACAAATGTATGAGGGCGGCCAACGGGGGGGAAGCAGTAAGCATCGCTCAAAATAACGATAACATAAAACTTATCCTAATGGACTTGAAAATGCCAATAATGGATGGATTCAAAGCCTTTGAGGAGATAAGGAAATTTAAACCCCAAATACCCATAGTAGCCCAAACCGCTTATGTGCTTGGTGAAGATAAAACCAAAATTGAAACCTATGGTTTTGATGGTTACCTAACCAAGCCACTAAAAAAAGATGAACTACTTAGAGTTGTAAAGGAGAGGATAAAAAAATAGTCATTTAAAATGGAGCAAATTACAACAGATTGATATTTGTTTTTATCATACAAGCTGCAATACTAGTTGAGTAAAAAAACTAATAAAGAATAAAACAACTAAAATGGATATTGCAAACATCCTGAAAGAAAAATCGGAGGTAATAGCGCTAAGCCTTGTTACCTATCAGTTTCAGCTAAGGCCTGAGGAGTGGGCCCGATACGGCACTAGCGGTATCGAAGTTAGTTTACGCGACGCGCGCTACCTATTGGACTACCTGTATGAGTCCATTGTAGCAAACGATCCACAAATCCTTGTAAATTACTCGCTGTGGGCCGATGAGCTATTCAAAGGCCTAAAGCTACCCGAAAATACCATGCACGAAACACTCGAATGCCTAAAAGTTACAATTAGCCGTGAATTCCCTGAGCTCCACTACAAGGCTTCGCAGGTTATTGATGAATCGTTAATGGCTCTCAGAACCAACCAAAAACATTTGCTCCCAATCAATACACTTACCCCTTTAAACGAGCAAGCTAACCAATACATTGAATTGCTGCTTAATGGTAATAGACACGAAGCATTACAATTCATCAATCAACTCTCCAACCAGGGAGTAGCGGTTAAGGATATTTACCTGGAAATATTTCAGGCAGCTCAGTATCAAATTGGGCAGCTTTGGTTCCAAAGCAAAATAAGTGTTGCAAAGGAACACTATTGCACCGCTGTTACACAGCAAGCCATGTCCATGCTATACCCTAAAATATTCACCACTCAACGTAAAGGTTTAAGTTTTGTAGCAGCTTGTGTTGGGAATGAACTCCATGAAATTGGTATACGAATGGTTGCGGACTTCTTTGAGATGGATGGCTGGGACACCTACTACCTGGGAGCTAATACTCCTACTGAAAGTATAGTAAAAGCGGCAAACGAGAGGAATGCCGATTTGCTAGGACTATCCATTGCATTACCCATTCATCGTAGCATACTCAAGGATGTGATTGAGCAAATAAAACCAAAGCTCCCACAAAAAACCAAAATAATTATTGGTGGATACGCTCTTAACCAAGCAAGCGTTAACCCCAACTGGTTTGGAGCCCATGCCTATGCTCCCAATGCATTAAAAGCTGTTGAGGTTGGAAATACAATAGCCGCATAGTATATGGCAACTGAAGGCATTAAGGGAATAGTTCTAAGTTGCGATACCAAGGGCATAATTACCAACGTTATTCATAATGAATTACTGGAAGATAGGAATTCTATAAAAGGAAGGCATTTCCCGGCTATTCTTCACCCATCAAGTATCGAAAAGGGTTTTAGATTTATCGATGATATCAACACCAAACTCTTTTCGTTTGACCACTACTTAACCATACAGAACGCCGGCCGTAGATACAGGCTTTATTTTATTGGACTAAAACTTAATGATGAAATCCTGATAATTGGCTCTGAGAACCACCAGGAAGCCTTTTCGCTGATTGAGGAGATGCAAAAAATCAATAACGAGCAAGCCAACCTGATCCTTAAGCTGATGAAAGATAAGTTCACCTCACCCCCACCCGACGATAAAGAGGTGCAAACCCTTTTCAACGAGCTTACCCGAATTAACAACGAGCTGGTTAACCTACAACGTGAGCTGAATAGGAAAAATGCAGAACTTGAGCGATTGAACGAGCTAAAGAATAGCTTTATTGGCATGGCTGCACATGACCTGCGCAACCCCCTTGGGGTAATTCAGAACTACGCCGAATTCCTGGCAGAGCAAACCTCCGATACGCTTACTGAAAATCAACGCTGGCTGCTTGAGGTTATTCAGCAATCGGCTCATTTCATGTTGGGACTGGTGGAGGATCTGCTCGATTACAATAAGATTGAATCGGGCAAACTTGAATTATTAAAGACCACAATCAATCTTAATACCACCATTGAACGTTGGGTTACCATTCAAATCGATTTGGCAAAGCAAAAAAAAATTGCCATTAAGTATTATTCATCCGATGACGAAATAATCATTGATGCTGATTTAAGAAAGCTGGAACAGGTTTTTAACAACTTGATTTCAAATGCTATTAAGTTCTCGTTTCCCGGTTCTGAGATCAATGTACAAATCGACAGAAAAGGAGAGTTTGCAACCATAAGCGTTAGGGATCAGGGTATAGGAATGACTCAGGAACAGCTTGAAAAGCTTTTTAAACCCTTTGTTCGCATAGCTGCCGAAGGAACGGCAGGCGAGAAATGTACTGGTTTAGGCCTATCAATTGTAAAGAAGATTGTTGAGGGTCATGGTGGGCGCATTGAGGTAAGTAGCACCCCGAACAAGGGGACTGAGTTTGTTGTGTATTTGCCACTGAAAAAGGATAAAGGATAAAGGGTAAAGGATTAGTTGATAGTTGTTGGTTGATAGTTGTTTGGTATTGCCCCGTCCTATCGTGTCATACTGAGTTCCCGATATATCGGGATAGATTCCACCAAAGAATCTCTTTTTCTTTTATCTTTCTAAGATCCCTCGACTAAGCTCGGGATGACAAAACACATACTTCTTCTACTCCACTGTCATGCTGAGCACCGCCGAAGCATCTCTTTTTACCTCCAATACATTTATACCTTTTGATTAGTTTCCAAGCAGTCGCTTTTTGGAATGTTTTTCCCATTGCGATGCAGCGTTTCACCCTTGCTCTTTGGAAAATGTATTGCGTGCATCGCTATGCATGAGGGAGTAACTATTGTGTTACTAATATTACGCCCCTACGGGGCTGGGAGAGTTGTTCGTTGTTCGTGAAACAATTGTCATGCTGTGCCCAGTCGAATCATCTCTTTTTACCTCCAATACATTCCTTTTGATTAGTTTCCAAGCAGTCGCTTTTTGGAATGTTTTTCCCCTTGCGATGCAGCGTTTCACCCTTGCTCTTTGGAATGCCATGGCGTGCATCGCTATGCATTAGGGAGTAACTATTGGTTACAAATATTACGCCCCTACGGGGCTGGGAGAGTTGTTCGTTGCTCGATGTTCGTGGAAAACGACCTCACCCCCAGCCCTTCTCCTGATATGAAAGGGGAAAAGCAATTAGGAAACTTTTTTGCATGGCTAACGTCTCCTCTCTCAGGGGAGATTTCGAGGGGTCATCTAGGTTTATATGGGTAACGACCTTACCCTAGCCCTTTCCCCTGAGAGGGAATGGAGCGGAAGATGCAGGCAGTGGCATAAAAGCCTGACCCGCTAATGGGTCGGGGGTGGAACGTGGCGGTGGGCTTAGTAAGCGATACCACATGAGTCACGCCGCAGGCGTGGCGAATAGTATCGCGGGGTAGTTCCACCCACGGGGCACCCATCGGGTCGGGCTTTTCAGCCTTGATTTTCTTTGGTTCTTTCTTGTATCAAGACAAGAAAGAACAAGTCAATAATTCTTTTTAATGATTTTTCTTTTGCGATGCAACGCTTCAGTGTTGCTCTTTGGAATATGCATTGCGTTCATCGCCTAAAATTTTGAATACCACAACACCTTGGGTTAAAACCCTGGTTTAAAGCAATTTGCCTTTTCATGACAAATATTGCACGCGTCTGAAGTCGCGCTCAAACAATGTAAAAAACATCATTCTTTAACCAAATGCTTTTGCAGCATGCCAATTAGCTTATCGCGGAATATGGGTTTGGCAATGTAATCCACACAACCTACCTCAAAAGCTTTTTTCCTATCGCTCTCAGCAGCATAAGCTGTTTGGGCAATGATTGGCACATTAGGGTTAATTCGCTTAAATTCCTCAATTACATCGTATCCGGTCATATCGGGAAGCTTTATGTCCATTAAAACTGCATCGTACGATGAGTTCTGCTTAAAATGGTCGATGGCACTACTACCGGTGCTCTCTATGTGATAGTTTACATTCAATCCGCTAAAAAGCTCGTTGAAGTAGGCAATGTTGAAAGCATCGTCCTCAACTACCAAAAGATTCAGATTTTTAATCACTTCCGGATTCACAGGTTCAATCTCAATTTCCTCAACTTTCTTTATGGGCTTGTAAGGTATTGAGAAGTAGAATGTGGTACCTTTGCCAACCTCAGACTCAAGCCATATTTTTCCGTTGAGCAGGTTAGCCAAACTTTGAACAATGGTAAGTCCAAGTCCAAGCCCGTCATAAATCACTCCCTTAGGGCTAACCTTTTGGAAACGCTCAAATATTTTATCCTGCATGTCGTGTGGTATGCCAATTCCCGTATCGGCAACCCGGAATACAATTGAACCGTTGGTAAGCTCATGGAATCCAAACTCAATGTAACCACTATGTGTAAACTTTAAGGCATTATGGATAAGGTTAACAAGTACCTGGCGTAGTTTTGGCTCATCGCTTTCAATCAGGTTCGATACGTGAGCGGGTAAAGGTAATAGCCTTAACTCAATTTCCTCACGCTCCATACGTTTTTTGTAACCCTCAAAGGTTTGAACCAGATCGGTAAAAATACCATTTAAATCAAAAGGCTTAAATTCAGCCTTAAGCTGTCCCGATTCGATACGGGAAATATCGAGTAGCTCGTTAACAATATCAAGCAAATCGTATGAGCGCTGTTTTATTACGCCCGTGTAGTAGCTAATCTTATCTTCATCGTCGTGGTCCGATTCAAGAATTTCAGCAAAGCCAACAATGGCGTTCATGGGTGTACGAATCTCGTGGCTAATGTTCTGCAAAAAAGCCGTTTTGAGTTTATCGCTCTCCTCTGCTTTCTCCTTTGCAATTATAAGTTCGTTAATTAATCTTCTTTTGTCGGTTATGTCAATTTTCACTGAAAGGTAATAGGCGTTTTTACCAAGTTCATCGGTAATAGGAACAATTATTGATTCCTCATAAAAAACCTCACCATTCTTCCGCTTATTGATAAATTCACCCTTCCAAGTGCTACCGGAAGTAAGTGTATCCCACAATTCAACATAAAGTTCTTTAGATGTTTGTCCCGACTGTAAAATACGTGGGTTTTTACCCATAACCTCATGGGGTTCATAACCGGTTACCTTGGTAAAGGTAGAGTTTACATATACAATTTCGGGCTTTAGAGTGGTAATTACAACCGATACAGGGCTTTGCTCAACGGCTGTGGAAAGTAACTTTACAGTATCGGCCTTGCGTTTGTAATCAATTGTTCGTGCTACCTGCTCGGAGAAATACTCCAAAATGTATTGCTCACTCTCCCCAAAAGCATTGATATTGGTATAGTGCTGAACCGCCATTACCCCGAGTATATTACCATGGAATTTAAGGGGAACTCCCAACCATGCCATTGGTTTTGTTCCAATTAGGTCAATCTCATTTTTAAAAATTAGCTCATCGAAGCAACTTGGTTGGCAAAGAAGAGTTTTTCCCGTACGAATTACATACTCAGTTAATCCATGGCCATCCCTACGGGGATTTGGGGTTTTAATATCGGTAGAATCGACAAAGTAAGGGAACGATACCTCATTGTTTTCGGAATTATAAAGGGCTATATAGAAGTTATCGATATTAATTAAATCGGAAACTATTTTATGGGTTACCGTAAAAATCCTGTTCAACGAGAAGTTGGTGCTGGTCATTCGGGCAATATCGTAAACCGCTTTTTGCAGCGCCTTGTCAATTTCTTCGCGGGTAACATCCCTTAGAATAACCTCAATGGACTGGAATGACTGGTTATTTTTAAAACCAGGAATATAAATAGCCTCCACCCACTTATAATTTTCGTTACCAACGCTTATCTTGAATCGACGCTTAATGAATTCATTGCTGGTTCCAGCGTTTTCAAGGATTAGCTTAATGCGTTCATCAGGGATAAACCTGTTCCTAAGCTCTGGTTGTGCTTTATGCTGCTTAAGGTTAAAACCTAAAATGCGCTCTGCCTCCCTGTTAATGTATTCAACGTAAACATCTGGCTTAAGAATAACCCTTACAATACCAAAGGGAAACTCGCTATGAATTCTATCGACATGGGTGCTATACCCATTGAATGGAGCGTAGGGTAATATGCAGCTATCGGCCTTACTGGTAAAGTAATATTTAAGCAATGTTGCCTGTAACCATTCTTTGTTGGTGCAATGAACCACATCGTCAATATCCATACTGAGTAATTTAGCAGTATCGAGGTTTACGGCATCATGGTCGAGCAAGGCAACAACCTGAACTTGGGGAGCTGTCTCATTTCTTACCGAAACCGCTTGCTCAATTAAACCGTAACTATTAGATGTTAAATGCACCAATAAAACGCCGTTGAAACGCTGGCTTAAAACATTATTAACCCCGGAAAGCGAATCAACCTGTAAAAATTTACAATGTGAAAATTCAGAACGATTAAGCAATTCCTTTACCCATTCTGTACAATTGGACTGATTCGATGAGTAAAGAAGTATATGCCAGTTTCTACCTTCAACGGGTTTCATCAAGTAAAATGTTAAGGGTTACAGAAATTTGTATAGAGTACGGTAAATCTTATCGCTGCTAAGGGGTTTGGTTAAAAAATCGGAGCAGCCAGAATCTAGGGCTTCAGCCCTATCGGCATCGGTAACAAAGGCGGTTTGAGCAATAATGATAGTGTTTGGAAGGAACTCCTTTATTCTTCGGGTTGCCTCATGCCCACTTATACCCGGAAGCTTAAGGTCCATGAAAATTAAATCGGGGTTGTGAGCGCGTGCCTGTTCAACCGCCTGCTCGCCATTGTATGCAGTTACAATTTTAGCCTTTGTTTTTGCAAGGAAATTCTGGATAATTAGAGAGGTGAACTTATCGTCCTCAACCACCAGAATGGTTTTATTGCTTAAATCTTTTATATTCTCCATGGCACTATTCTTTAATGGTAAAAAAACGAACCGCTACAAGCGATGAGTAGAAAACGCATGGCAAACCCTCGCGGTAAAATCGATATTTGGGCGAAATGGATTTATAGTCCTCAAAAGTTCTTAACCGTATCCTGCCACCACTAATGCCCATTTCCTGCAAATACTCCATCATGGCTTTTAGTCGGCTACTTGCATCAACTGTATCGTTTTCAACCTCGTGAATGATACCATTAAGCTCAATTCCTAAGTTGGGGTTTTGAGCCAAGAAATTGATAAGCCAGTATAGCTGGCAGAGGCTACGGGGTTTGGTGCCAGGTTGTCCAATATCAAAGTAAACCTCATCTAGTAAAGCAATATATCTACTTAGGGTATTAATTTCTAAAAGTTCATGCCTTTTAAGCATGCTAAAGGGAATGAAGCGAGGCGAGAGCACCTTTACATCCTCTTTTTTAACAGGCTCAAGCCTGAAATCATCTATGTAATAGTAGGCAACCTGGTTGGTGAGTATGGCGCGCTGAAGGGTTGTGTTTAAGGAACTAATATCGTTTGGAAAATAGGCTGTTTGACTATCAGGGAAAAAGTTGCCTAAAGTCATAAAAGACTCGCCGCCACGGGTTTTAAAGGTATCGGCAAATTCAACCCAAATTCCCGGTGTGCAGTGTAGTACCGCTGTGTCAATAAAAATAGCTGGTTTGATAGGCAGGACACCATCCTTTTGGGTTAATGGCTTATCAGTAAAAGCAATGCCAAGTTTGTTCGATACAAATGTAGAGTGCTGGGCAAGTGCATACTTAAGGCTAATGCGGTAAAGCTGGTTAGGCTGCAGGGGTGTAACCAACTGCGTTTGAATATACTCCCTGTAGTTTATAGGTTTAACCTTACGCTTGGTATCGGGCTTTTTAATGTTAGCATTTGTTATAGTAACAGGTGCAAGGGGGCCGCTATGTACGTAGTCGCGGTAATCAATTTCCTCCTTCACGTCAGGGGTGTCGAGCAACACTAAGCCAATAAAGCCATCGCCCTCGGCCGGGAAAATACTACCCATAAAGTTCTGGGGTACTCCAACCATCTCCTTACTACAACGGTTAAAGTAATCGGGGGTACCCTTGGTTGGCATTACCCAATTGGGTAAGAAGCGTTTTGTGTATTCAACCGTATAGTTATCGGGACAAACATAGTATTTTTCAAAGCTGCCATTCCTAATGAGATTCTGAGCCGTTAAGGAATAACAAGAAAAAAACAAATAAGTTATTATGTAAATATTAGCTCTCATACCTAAAGTTAAAAACCTGTTTTGGGTACTTTGCGCCAGTATATTGCTATGCCGACACATACTCGAGAATCAGAAACATCCTGAAACTCCTTTTTAGTAGCTAAAACAGTAATTTCAAAAAGAACGTTTTTGGTCTTTTCAACTGTAAATCCTACTGTTTCAACGTAGTCGTCGTTTGCATTATCGTAAAAAACCGAATTGTCGTTTGCATTAATAATTCTGTACTGAACAGGGTAGTAACCCCTTTCGGTACATATACCAATTTTATAGTCGTAACCACCAAAAAGTACAACCTGGTAGGTAAAGGTTTTCTTGGCTTCAACCATACGGCTTCGGGACTGGCCAAACCGCTTAAAATCCTCAATATCGGGAGGTGTACACTCCCTAATTGTATGAAAACCAGAACATTGAGCCTGTACCGTTACAATAGCCGCGATAAAGAGTGAAACTGTAAGTATAATTTGCTTAAACATAGCAGAAAGGTTTTAGATTAATACTTAAGGTCAATCAGCTTTTTACGAGCATTGGCAACCATGTTGCGTAGCTGCGCTAGATCGGCTTTGCTAAGCTTTGTAGTATCGCCACCAGTTATGGTGAAATGTTCCTTACTATCAGTTACTACCGATTCGTTACCAGCTGAAGTTAGTTTCTCCTTGAAAAACTTGAAAATTTCAGTAACATCCTCGGTTATGCTTTTAAATTCAGGTTTATTACTATTGTATGCAATAAAGTTATTGTAGTAATTGTCAAAAACGGCGCTCTGGTCAATAACCGTAGCTATTGCTTCGTCGGGGTTTGCAGCATTCTCAATTGAGTTAATCCCTATATGCAATACCTCAATGGCTGCACCAATACCAATCATTGAGAGTAACTCCCTATTGCCAGATTCAAGGATAGTGTTGTATGCGTTTTGCGAGAAATCTTCAAAAATGGCATCCAGTGAGTCAGGGTTGTTTAGGTTAGCATCAAATCGCTGAAAGTAAGCATCGTTCAGTATGGAGCCTATTCCCAAATCGCGAGTTAGCTCCTGTAAGGCTTTAAAGTATTCCGAGGAAGCATTCCTCTGGTTGTAGTAATTGGTATAGGCAAAGTCGGCAAAGTACACGCCTAAAATCAGTGCCTTATGCTTAACCATAACCGTTTTTTTCTCAATGCCAAGGGGTGCCATGTAGCTATCGGAATACTTAATTCCCGATGAAAGGACAATGCTCAGCACCTCCGAAGGTGTGGGTAGCATAATTTCCATTTGATCCTGAATCAGTGTATCCTCACTAAATTCATTATCAACATCAGCTTGATTGGTTTTACCTCCTGAGCAGGAGTAAAACATTGCTGCAAACAGCATTGCTAAAACCACGAAATAAAATCGGAATTGTTTCATAAAACAAGGTATTAGGGTTCAATATTTTCATGTTCAACAGTTATCGCCAATTTAAGTTTTTCCTATTAAAAAAGCAAGTGATAAAAAGCAAGAATGTGGTAAACGTTCAGAAAATTAGTTTTGGTAGCAAATTGTTTGTTTAACATTTACACAAAAGATGAAACAGAACTGATAAAGGATAAAGGATAAAGATTAAAGGATTAAGGATAAAGGATAACAATTTGATATAATAGGGACGAGGGTGCATTAATAATATTCCCTAAAAACCCTTTACTAGCTTAAATAGCTTGAGTTGAACCATTGAATTGGAGAGTTTTGGTAAAATATCAAATAGTAAGATGAGGTAAATACCTACAAGAAAAACAAGAAGCACGGCAACATTAAAAATGAAGGTGTCAAATAGCTGGTTTGCTATGCGCTTAGCTGGAGCAAGGAAGTGTGCTCTACCCCATCTATTCGTGGGAATCTTAAAAACCGGATCGATTGTTTGAACCAGCCTATTCTCAACCACCTGAATGGCTGTTATATTCTTGCGGGCAAGAGTCAAATCATCTACTCCCCTATTGGTATGCATTTGCTTAAACTCTAAAAAGGCTTCCGCACTGTTGAACTGGCTCTGTAGCTTTGTAGTAATTTGATCCTTTTTTCTAATAATCCTCGAATAGTTTTGTTGTTGTTTTTGCTGAAGCTCATGGAGCATAATCTCAAGCTTACGGAATTCAACGGTATTTGGCATTGGTAATTCAGTAATATCGATATTTAGTTGACTTAAACCGCTTTTAATGAGATTTTTAAGCCTATGCCTGTTAATGCTATCGGACTGGCTACAGCCCTGAATAAGCTGAAAAAGTTTTGGAATTAGGTACTGCGATTGAATACGGCTTTGGCTTTCGGCCATATCAATTTCAAAAAAATATCGCTCATAGGCATTATTCTTGAACTGATGAACAAGCAAGGCTTCCATTCCCCACATGGAGGGAGAAACTACTCCAATTACCGGCACAACCTCAGTATTTGCTAACCGATGGTTCATCCTATCAAAAGGAATGGTTATACCGCTTAGGATAATCTGGGGTATAACCAGGAATGGAACAATAAGATAGGCGGCCGATAACGATTTGAAAATGGTTGAAACTATGAGGCCAGCAATATTCCCGAAAAATCCCATTAAAATCAGTATCACCCAAATAGCCAAAAACATTCCCTTTACCTTGAGGATATAAATAGATATTGCCGTGTATATTAGCGTTTGAAGGATGGTTAAGCCAAAGTAAAAAAGCACCTTTGAATTATAGTAGGCTTTGCGGTTCAGAAAAAGAAAGGCCTCGCGCTTATTGATATTGGCATCCTTAATAACACTATCGGAAGTTACTATCATACCTAAGAACATGGACGCAATAATACTGGTAAGAAAGAAAATGGGTATGTTATAGTTTTCGTAAAAGATGTAGGTGTACCCCCCCTGTTCATTCGGAAACGAATACTTGCTGAAAAGGGCTATAACGGCAGCAAGTAAAACGGGTATAACAAAAGCGAAAATAAAAAATTCAATATCGCGTAACTTGCTAAGGGTAAGCCTTGTGAGAAATACTTCAAGCTGCTTAACCCAATCTGCTTTAACTGATTTACTTTCCGGTAATGGATTTATGGTGATTTCTCCTTCGTCGGTAGGTATGAAGCGACTGCTCCAAACTATGGGCTTTACTTTTCGGATTTCAGTGAGCTGGCCAAATTCATCAACCTGCTTCTCATCAATTATGTCGAAAATCTCATCGGATTTTATGTTCTTGCAAACGCTGCACTCCACCTCATCGGCATCAATGCGGCCAGCATGCATCTTAAAGTAACGGACAGCCTCAAGCGGATTACCGTAGTACACCATATATCCGCCCTGGTCAAGCACCAATATCTTATCAAATAACCTATAAATTTCACTGGAGGGTTGATGGATGTTTACAAGCACTAACCTTCCAGATAGCGCTTGCTCCTTGAGCAACGACATAACTCTAAGCGAGTCGGCCGATGACAAGCCCGATGTTGGCTCATCGACAAGCAACAACTTTGGCTCCCTGATGATTTCGGAAACTATATTCAGCCTTTTGCGCTGTCCACCACTAATGTTCCGCGATAGAGAACTTCCAACCTTTAGGTTACGGATATGGTATAGTCCAAACTCAGCGAGCTTAGCATTCACTAACTCCTTGGTTTGCTCAACAGTTAAATTACCTAGGGCAAGCCGTGCAGTATAGTATAAATTCTCAAAAACGGTTAGGTTTTCAAAAAGCGAATCGTCCTGAGGAACAAAACCTATTAACTTTTGAATCTTCGATAACCCCTCCCTATAGCTAACACCGTTTAAAGAAATTTTACCTCTTTTGGGTGACAATGAGCCATTGAGAAGGTTAAAGAAAGTTGACTTTCCAACCCCACTCCCGCCCAATATTCCCACTAACTCACCCGATGTAGCAGTTAGCGACAAGTTGTGTAATCCAAAGTTCGAACGGGGATAGGTAAACTCAACATTTTTCAGGTTCAAAGTTATTGATTCATGTTGGGATAATCCTTTAAACTGGCCAATAACCTTACCATAGTATAAAAGCGGTTTGCCATTTTGTGAAATAACTGACCCACTCTGAAATGAGTAAATTGCCTTTGGCTGTATGGGCTTTGAGTTTAGCTGTAAGTTTTCCTTTCCCTGGTAACGGAAAAAGATTGTGGAAACATCGGGAAAGTAAACAAATACAAAATACCCATCAATCTGTTCCCTTTTTACAAAATGAAAGCCTTCCAATTCAGGGCTTACCGACTTTACTATTAGGATATTCCTCCGGTCGTGTACTTCGTAAAGTTTGCCCGAAACAAAGCTGCTGCATAAGCTATAGGTTTCAGCCGATATTTTTAGCTCATCGGCTATCTGCTTTATTTTACCGGCAATGCTATTTGATTTTGATAGTAGAATTGCATTTTTCTGAACAAACAATCCAAATTCAAGGAGATTAATAAGTAGTAAGAGCCTTTGCTGAATGGAACTTTCCCTATTTAATTTGTTACAAATCTTATTAACATCAATGCTACTATCGGTTTGCTTGCTATTCCTGATTACCAGTTTTAGCTCCTCTTTCTGCTTTTTCCCAATCCTGGGATTTACAAGGCGAGTGAAAAGAACTTCAGTGTAAATTTCTGCAAGCTTTTGAAGGCTGGCATCGCCATTAAGCACTATATGAGCAAAAAGGTTAACCTGTGAATTTACCAAAAGCTCGTTCATAGCATTGCTATTGTTGGCCATAAATTTCCATTACAGTGTGGCCATTTTTTTTGTAAACGGAAAAAGGTATGCTGAATTTTCTAAAACTATGTACACATAGGGCAATATCTATCTCTACCGACTGGTTATCGCTAAACTGGGTAAACTTGTCGGCAACATACCCATTGTCGAATGCTGATATGGAAATTTTCTGGGATCGCTCTTCGCCACTAACCTTTATGGCAGAACCACTTTCAAGAACTGACATGAACTGCTCAAAAGCTATCAGAACTGACTGGTAAATAATATCTCTATCGGCTTCAACCTCAAAACTTGATAAGTCCTTGCTTAGTTCAATATTAACGCCAAAGAAACCGATAAAATCATTCAGCTCAAGTACAGCGTGTTTTAGTAAATCGACCAATTCAAATCGCTCGTTTGATGCTTGCATTGATGGGTTGAGTAAATCGGAAAGGAGCTGCGAACGTAACGAGAATTTTTCGAACCTTACCGTGCTTAATTCCAGAATGTGAAGTATTTCAAGGAGGTTTGGATCGTTGCTTAGTGAACGTATAAGCTGAATTGGGCCGGTAATGCCATTAAGTAGAGTTCGTGACTCAAACCCTACCTGGCGTAGAATTTCAGAGTGACTTGAGTAATCGTTTAGTTTCATGGCTAACTTATGTCAGCCTAAGGTAATAAAAAAAGCTGAAAGTTGTTCATCTACTCACCAAGTTTCCCCTCGCTTTTAGCAATTATTGTAGCAATCATTGCATCGCCGGTTACATTTAGTGTTGTGCGAAGCATGTCGAGTGGACGGTCAATGGCAAGAATTAGGGCTAATCCCTCAACTGGCAAGCCCACAGAGTTCAGAACAATAATTAGCATTACAATACCCGCTCCGGGCACACCCGCTGAGCCAATTGATGCCAAAGTTGCCGTAATAAGTATGGTGAGAAGTTGGACTAAAGTAAGTTCAACCCCAAAAACCTCGGCAATGAAAACTGTTGCAACAGCCTGGTATAGACTTGTTCCATCCATGTTTATGGTAACCCCTACCGGCAATACAAAACTCGATATTTCATTGGGAACATTCAATTCCTTCTCCACCTGCTCCATGGTAACCGGTAGTGTGGCGGCGCTCGAGCTGGTAGAGAATGCCACTAGCTGAGCAGGAAAAATGGCACGAAAAAATTTTTTAAAGTTGACCTTAGCGTAAAGCTTCAAAAATGTGGGGTAAACCAAAGTGATAATTAATAACAATCCAAGTATTACGGTTAGAGCGTATAACCCCAGCGAGGTAAAAAGTTGAACCGATGACCCTAAATCGGTTCCTACAAAATCGACTAAAAGAGTTACCATTAATGCAAACACACCAAAAGGGGCAAAAAGCATGACAATATCCACTATTTTGAGAATTACCTCATTCAATCCCGCAACAAAATCCTTTACTATCGCCACCTTTGAATGGGGAACAAGAATTAACGCAACACCAAACAGTAAGGCAAAGAAAATGACCTGCAGCATGGAGGTGTTATTGGATGCTGCGTTTACAATGTTCTCAGGAACTATATCCACGAGGAATTGCAGAGGTGATTGCTGTGTGATTCCCTCGGCGGCTTGTTGCCGTTTGGCTAAATCGAACGAGTATTTTTCAAGTAATTCAACTCTTTTTGCTTCACTAACATAGCTTCCGGGGCGGACAACACTCACTAAAACCAGCCCAATTGTTACAGCAATTATTGTAGTAACAATGTAAAATGAAATGGTTTTTATTCCCAGCTTTGACAAGCGACTAACATCGCTTAAGCCGCTAACCCCACTCACCAACGATGCAAATATTAGCGGCATGGCAATAAGCTTAAGCAGGTTCAGGAAAATGGTTCCAAAAGGCTTGATATAGTCAGTGGCAAAATGCTGTATTCCAAAAGTAATTACCAAAATTCCAAATGCCAAGCCAAGGAACATGCCTATCAAAATCTTGACGTAAAGGGGTAATTTGCGAAGCATAGACAGGAATTTAAGGATAAAGGATAAAGGTTAAAGGATAAAGGATAAAGGTTAAAGTTTAAAATTTCAGATTTCAGATTTCAAATAATATTCAAATTTCTGGTTTCATAGCTAAAGAGGATCAACTGTGCCCCTAAACTCGCCGGTAAAGTGGATAAAATCAGCGGTTTGGATATCAATCTTGTAGCTCATTAGCCTACCCAGGTTAACCACATCGAATGTACCAGCCTTAATAGTGTATATTTTGCCGGTATCCTGTGCAAAATCGTAGTTGTAGTATATTTTGCATGAATCGGCAGTATATATTTCCTTTTGTGAAAAGATGTCGATGGTGTAAAGACCATTCTTAACTTCAGCAATGTTTTCTGAGTAAAAGTATCCGGTTACTAAGGATCCAGTCCCGGTAAATTTACCGGCATCGGTGCTGTAGCTTACTCCCTCACCAAGCAGGTTTATAACAAATGGAGTTGCGCCTGTTTCAAGGGCATCGCTATACTTATGGCTATAGCCCCGGTAAAGGGTGAACTCTCCATCGTTAAACCTGATGATATTTATGTCCTGGTCGTCATTATCGTTTTTACAGCTGGTTACAATGGCCAGCGCCATCAGAACCATTCCTAAAAGTTTACGTTTCATCCGTACAAAATATTTTAATTATTAATTACTAAATAATTACTTTCTTGCTTTTAACAAACTTTATCGAGCGGATGGAACACCCATAGTTTGACTTCGTCGAGCTCGCAAAAAACGCTCGGTTGTTCATCTGTGTTTGTGCAAGCTGCCTTTAATGGGTGTTTCATAATCTGAAAGTATTAGGCAAGTAATTAAATATTACTGCTAAAATAGTAAAAATGTTACATAATGTAAAAAAGGAGGTGAATAATTCACCCCCTTTTACTTACAAAAGCTGAAATATCTGTTAGTGGCCGTGGCCCATTCCATGCACATGACCATGGTTAATCTCTTCGGCAGTAGCTTCGCGAATGTTTTCAACCTTACCGGTGAAGTAAAGGTCCTTTCCAGCTAGGGGGTGGTTAAAATCCATAACCACGGAGCTATCGGTAACTTCAACCACTGTTCCATCAAGCGCATTTCCTTCGGAGTCGCGCATGGGTAAGCGGTTGCCAATAACCAGGAGATCTTCCTGGAGTTCACCATCAATAACAAAAATCTCCTTGGGTAGCTCAACAATGGCCTGGTCGTTAACCTCGCCGTAACCATCCTTGCTTGGAATCATAAATTCAAAGGAATCGCCTTCAGCGAGGTCTTTAATATTATCCTCAAAAAGAGGCAAGAGCTGGCCATGCCCATAGAGGAATACAAGTGGATTATCTGCCTGTGCAGCATCAATCAAATCGCCATCAACCTTTAGTTCATAGCTAATTGATACAACTTTGTTTTTGGAAACGTTCATGTAAATTGTTTTAGAATATTAATTCATCAAAGAAAATACTTTCTTTTGGTATAAACAAGCGTGTAAGGTTAATTGTTCGCATTTAAGGTTGATAAATTTTGGTTATAGGTAAACAAAAAAGGTAAAATGATGTTGTTTATTCAAATAATAGTTACATATTTGTAATGTTTTAAAACAATCAATTTATTCACAATTTATTTTTAACGTAACATGAAAGGTAAAGTAAAATGGTTTGATGCAGCAAAAGGCTATGGCTTTATTCAAACCGAAGAAGGTAACGATGTATTCGTTCACTACACAGGAATTCAACGCGAAGGTTTTAAACGCTTAGATGAAGGTCAAGACGTTAGCTTCGAAATTTCTGAAGGCAAACGTGGTCCACAGGCCACAAATGTAGTTGTGTTAGAATAACATTTATTCCTAACATAATAAAAGAAAAGGCCTCTGTTTGAGGCCTTTTTTATTTTAAAACGTGATAGAGAACCGAAGAATAGGGTTTGAAGTGTATGGCGAATAGCGGTTATCGGTTAAATCCCAAAGAACCAAAAAGTTAACGGCTGCCCTATCGCCTATCCGTTGACGCCAGCCTCCACCTACCATATACATCCGTATCCATCCCATGCCTTGGGTAGAGGTAATGTCAAAAAACTTACGGTCAAGGTAAAGGTTCTCGAACTCACCGTGAATTACAAAACCACCATGAAGCTTAACGCCAAAGGCTTCATTAAAATCGGGGATGGGTAAAATATCGGTAAAACCAGAATATCCCCAAATGGTAGTAGTTACCGGTTTTATACTGGTGTTTGAGGGGTCAAAGCTAAACCTTTCCCTGCGATAGGTATAACGCCCTCCTACCCCAACCGACCATTGTGGAAAAATCCAAATGCCACCCTGGGGCAATACATCAATTTGGGTTATGCGATTTCCAATAGCTAGGCCTAAACTACCCCCAAAGTATACTCTATCCGAAAATCGTTGGAAATCGCCATGTTTTCGTTGCGAAAAGGCAAGGGTGCTTACCGAAACAAATATTACTAGAAAGATAGATTTTTTCAGCATAATACTGATGTTTACTTACTAATATGAACACAATATTAGCCATTTATGTTTAATTGGTTAACTTTATGTCTGTTAAAAAAGATTAGCGATGAACATAGTTATTACTGGCGCCTCGCAGGGCATAGGTTATGCAACTGCGATTGAACTAGCCCAAAAAGGAGGTAACACCATTCTCTGTATAGCCCGAAACGGGCATAACTTAGAAAAACTACAGAATGAGGTTGCGAAGATTAACCCAGCCTCAACCGTTATCCCTGTAGTTTACGACTTGACAAAACTCTGCCAAGGAACTGAGGATATTGGCTCAATCATAAGAAAGCATATCGACAAGGTTGATATTCTGATAAATAATGCAGGATTGCTTTATGCAAAACGCCTTACTGAGCTTACATACGAACAAATAAGCAGTATGTTAGAGGTTAATTACCTTGCCCCTATCCTTTTGATAAAACAGCTAATACCATTAATGGATGCTGGTAGCCACGTGGTAAACATTAGCAGTATGGGTGGATTTCAGGGAAGCGTTAAGTTTCCTGGCCTATCGGTTTATGCTTCATCAAAAGCAGCCCTAGCTTCCGCAACCGAGAACCTTGCCGAGGAGTTCAAAAGCACAGGTATTGCTTTTAACTGCTTAGCTCTAGGCGCTACCGATACCGAAATGCTTCGCAATGCTTTTCCTGGCTACAAGGCTCCCTTGACCGCTCAGGAAATGGCTAGCTTTATTGCATACTTTGCACAGAACGGGAATAGGTTCTTTAATGGGAAAATACTGCCTGTAAGCGTTAGTACACCGTAAGTAAGAAAGGATAAAGGTTAAAGGATTAGTTGATAGTTGACAGTTGAAAGTTGATAGCAAAAACACCAAACACCAAACACCAAACACTAAAAACTAAAAACTAAAAACCAAACACTACTCTCCATCTTCCCTGTAAACTGCACACTGTACACTATTCAAAAGATCCTTCGTTACGCTCAGGGTGACATTGCAAATGCTAGATATACAATGACTTTCCTTACCTCACCCCCAAAAAAAAGAGGGGCATTTGCCCCTCCTCTTTGTTAATCATTCATATTACTTATACTCCTTTGGCATTACCTCGCCTTTTAGCACCATGAGCCCATTCATGGCAAGGGCTTGCATCTCATCTTCACCAGGGTAAACAGCAACTGGTGCAATAAACCCAACCATCTCCTTAACGTAATCAACCAGGTCAGGATTGTGTGCAATACCACCGGTAAGAATAATTGCATCAACCTTACCTTTCAGCACTGCAGCCATGGAACCAATAGCTTTACCAATGTTATAGGCCATAGCATCCTGAAGGAGTTTAGCCTTAGCATCGCCGGCACGAGCTTTTAGCTCAATTTCATATGCATCGTTGGTTCCGGCATGGGCAACCAATCCGCCCTTACCGGTAAGCATCTTTTTTACCTCATCGTAGGTTACCTCACCGCTAAAGCAAAGCTTTGCAAGTTGACCAGCGGGTACGGTTCCAGCACGCTCAGGCGAGAAAGGGCCATCGCCATCGAGGGCGTTGTTTACATCAATTACCCTACCCTGACGATGTGCACCAACCGATATTCCTCCCCCAAGGTGTGCGATAACAAGGTTGAGCTCCTCGTACTTTTTATCGATACTTTTAGCATGCAAACGGGCAATGGCCTTCTGGTTTAAGGCATGGAAGATAGATACCCTTTTGAAACGGGGATGGCCTGAAATGCGAGCAACATCCTCCATCTCGTCAACCACCACCGGGTCGGCAATGTATGCCTTAGCAGAGGGTAACGATTGGGCAATATCGTCGGCAATTAAAGCGCCAAGGTTGCTGGCATGCTCGCCCATTATGCTATTGCGTAAGTCAGCTTTCATTTGCTCATTAACCTCGTAAACCCCCGATTCAATAGGTTTGAGCAGCCCACCACGACCAACTACTGCCGATATTTTATTAACATCAATACCAGCCTGCTTCAACTCCTCAAGTATAATTTCCTTACGGAAACTAAACTGGTCGGCAATGGTCTTAAACTTTGCCAAATCGTCGGCCGAGTGTTTAATGTTTTTCAGGAAAACGTTTTTATTATTCCGGAATACGGCAATTTTGGTTGACGTGGAACCGGGGTTGATAGCCAGTATTTTATATTCTTCCATGCTAATTATAATATTTTCAGGTTACTGGTTTGTTCTATTTTGCAGCGTTGGCAGCAAGGGCGATTGAATACATTTTTGATTGTACGCTATCGCCACGTGAAGTTAGCACGCAAGGCACTTTAGCGCCCATAACCATGGCCCCAAGTTCGCCCTTAGCAAGCTTTGTGCAGGCCTTAAAGAATACATTACCCGATTCAATATTGGGGAAAAGAATGCAATCGGCATCACCGGCAACCTCACCTGAAACCTTTTTAATCTGAGCCGATTCCTTATCGATTGCCACATCAAGGGCAAGAGGTCCATCAACAATGGCACCCTTTATCTGACCCCTATCGGCCATTTTTGAGATAATAGCAGCATCAACACATGCCTGCATACCTGCCGACATTTGCTCAGTTGCAGCATTGAGGGCTACCTTTGGCATTTCAATGCCAAGTGAATGGGCGGTTTGGATGAGGTAGTTGGTAATGGCTATCTTTTGGTTCAAATCTGGAGCAGGAATGATTGCCACGTCGCCAACTATAAGAAGCTTGTGGTATGTGGGCACCTGAACAACGGTAACGTGGCTGAGCACCGCCTTAGGAGGTAGCAAGCCATTCTCCTTGTCCAAAATGGCACGCATGTACTTATCGGTGCTAACGAGACCTTTCATCAGTACATCGCCTTCACCCTTATTTATAAGTTCAACAGCTTTGCGGGCTGCTTTCATCTCATCGGCTTCCTGAACAACGCGGAACTTTGAAAAATCGATATTGTGTTCGCCGCAAACTTTCTTGATGGTTGCCTCATCGCCCACCAGGGTGGCATCAACAATACCCATATCAATAGCCATGCTAACAGCCTCAATGGTGTGATGGTCGTTAGCATAAGCTGCTACCAGTCGTTTACGGGGTTTGCTACGAAGAATATCGAATAGCTGATCAAGTTTTTCTACTCTCATGGCTTTATCGCATTTTTGGTTTATACTACTTTACAAGTTCTTTTACAATGTTTGCAGTATCGGTGGCAATCACAAGTTCCTCGTTGGTGGTGATTACCATCACTTTAACCTTTGAACTAGGTTTGGTAAGTAGTTTATCCTCACCACGTACACCTTTATTGGCTTCGGTATCAAAATCGATACCCATGAAATCGATAGCGGTTGAAACCTTTTCGCGGAGAATTGGATCGTTCTCGCCTATACCACCGGTGAAAATGATTAGGTCAACACCATCCATTGCAGCAGCGTAAGCTCCAACATACTTTTTAACGCGGTAGTAGTACATATCGAGTGCAAGCTGAGCACGCTCATTGCCCTGAGCAGCGGCATTTTCCAGGTCTCTCATATCGGACGATAAACCCGATATACCAAGCACACCACTCTTCTTGTTGATTACGTCATTAACCTCTTTTATGCTTAAGTTCTCCTTTTCAGCAAGGTAAAGTAAAATACCTGCATCAACATCACCGCTGCGGGTTCCCATTATTAGACCTTCTACTGGAGTAAAGCCCATTGAGGTATCAACTGATTTACCATGCTTTATTGCCGCTATTGAAGCGCCATTACCCAGGTGACAGGTAATGATTTTCTGGCTCTCGAAATCAACACCAAGTATGCGACATGCCTTTTGGGCTACATACTTATGGCTTGTTCCGTGAAAGCCATACCTACGGATTTTATACTTATCGTAGTAGTCATGAGGAATAGCGTAGAGGTAAGCATATTTGGGCATGGTTTGATGGAACGATGTATCGAATACAGCTACCTGGGGAACGCCCGGGAGTAGCTTTTCCATGGAAAGAATCCCTTTAAGGTTTGCAGGGTTGTGAAGGGGGGCAAGCTCTATACACTTTTCAATTTCACTCTTGGTGAAATCATCAATTAAGCTACTCTTGGTGAAAAATTCACCACCATGAGCCACACGGTGACCAACAGCAGTAATCTCATTTAAACTCTTAATTACGCCATGTTTTTCGTTAACAAGCGCCTCAAGAATAAGATTTATACCGGTTGTGTGATCGGGGATGCTGGTAACCACCTCGTACCTATCCTTACCCTCAGGTTTGTGAGTAAGAATAGCATCGGTAAAACCAATACGTTCAACAATACCCTTAGCTAGTAACTGACCATAGTTGGCCATGTTTAGCAGCTGATACTTAATGGATGAACTTCCGCAGTTCAGAACGAGAACAATCATTGTTTTATTATTTTGATAGTCAAACAATTAGTTAATTCAATTTACATACGCAAAATTAGGAATAAATACCTTCCCCTTCAAAGCATTTAAGGCTTTTTAAAGCATTAACTGGTTGATTTATAGTAAAACAGGCGTTTAAAATACACCTAACACTCTGATATGCATTACATTATGCAGCATATGTTTTTCAACATGGTATTTCTATTTTCTTGAATTGCTTACGATGTTATACCCAGTTTTATATTTTTTCAAAATCAAATCATTAGAATCAAAATTACGGGAAGAAAATCATAGAAAAATAAATTGCTTTAAGTTTGTATGAATTTTTGAAGAGGTATGAAAGATTTGGAAATCAAAATAAATGAGCTGAGCGATCTGCTTAGCTGCGAGGTAAAGTGGGACGAATCCACGCTTATTCAGTATTCAACCGATGCATCGGCATACAAGGAGAAACCCTATGCTGTAGTTTGGCCACAAGATGTAAATGATATCCAACAGGCTATTCGCTTTGCCAAAAAACATAAAATACCAGTTATTCCCCGTGCAGCAGGAACCTCGTTGGCGGGACAGGTAGTTGGCAAAGGCATTATTATTGATATCTCAAAGCACTTCCGCAAAATCATCAACCTTGATGTTGAAAAGAGAAGGGTTACCGTTGAACCCGGTGTTATACTCGATGAGCTTAACCTCTTCCTTAAACCACATGGTTTATTCTTTGGCCCTGAAACATCAACATCAAATAGGTGTACCCTCTCTGGTATGGTGGGCAATAACAGCTGCGGCTCACATTCCTTGGTATACGGAAGCACCCGCGATCACCTTTACTCAGTAAAAATGGTACTCGACGACGGTAATGAATACCTTTTTGGAGAGGTTAATAAAACCGAATACGATGAAAAACTAAGGCTTTCAAATCGCGAAGGGGATATTTACAGGTTTATACACAACCTTATAGGTAACGAGCAAAATCAAAAGTTAATTACCTCGAATTTTCCTGATCCCAGTGTAAAACGTCGGAATACGGGCTATGCCCTCGACACGCTTATAGGAACAGTGGCTGCTGGTGGTGAATTACCGCTTAACCTTGCAAAATTGATTGCCGGGAGTGAAGGAACTTTTGGCATTATCACCGAAATCACCCTAAACCTGGTACCTCTTCCCCCTAAGGAAAAAGCTGTGGTCGCTGTACATTTAAAAAATCGCACCGATGCCTTCAAGGCAAACCTTATAGCCCTGAAGCACAAACCCTGGGCAGTGGAACTAATGGACAACATTATCCTGGAGTGCACTAAGGGCAATATTGATCAGCAAAAGAACCGCTTTTTTGTTCAGGGCGACCCGGGAGCCATACTTATTGTTGAATTCTTTGCCAATAGTAAAGGCGAAATTGAAAGCGCTGCCCAGAAAATGGAAAGTGATATGCGTGAGGCAGGCTACGGTTACCATTTCCCAGTTATTTGGGGTGCTGAAACCTCAAAGGTTTGGAATTTGCGTAAGGCTGGACTTGGCGTATTATCGAATGTTGTGGGCGATGCAAAACCCGTTTCGCTTATTGAAGATACTGCTGTTCCTGTTGAAAGCCTACCCTACTACATGGACGATTTCGAAATAATAATGCAACGATATGGGCTTGAATGCGTTTACCATGCACATATAGGGACGGGAGAGCTCCATTTAAGACCAGTGCTTAATCTTAAGGATCCTAAGGATGTTGAGCTATTCCATACCATTGGCTACGAAGTGGCCATGCTCGTTAAAAAGTACAAGGGCTCTTTAAGCGGCGAACACGGCGATGGAAGATTACGAGGCGAATTTATACCCATCTTTTACGGCGAAGAGGTTTACCAGCTAATGCGAGAACTGAAGTTCGCTTTTGACCCTGATAATATTTTTAATCCGGGAAAAATCATTGATACCCCACCCATGAACAGCTCTTTAAGGTATATTCCCGGTCAAAAGGAAAGGGTTATTGATACCATTTTCGATTTTTCGTCCTCGCTTGGAATAATCCGCGCTGCAGAAAAATGCAATGGTTCAGGCGACTGCCGTAAAACACATCTGTCGGGCGGAACACTTTGCCCAAGCTACATGGCAACACTTAACGAGGCTAACACAACCCGCGCACGAGCTAACCTGCTCAGGGAATTTTTATCATACAGCCCTAAAAGAAACCCATTTAATCATAGGGAGCTATACGAAATACTGGATTTATGCCTCTTATGCAAGGGATGTAAGAACGAATGCCCCTCGAGCGTTGATATGGCAAAGCTTAAAGCCGAATTCTTACAGCACTGGTACGATGCAAACGGCATCCCCATACGAAGTAGGATGGTAGCCTACATTGCCCATATAAACCGAATGGGTAGTTACTTTCCTCGATTAACCAATTGGTTTTTAACCAATAAGGTAACATCAAAAATTCTGATTCAGGCAATAGGATTTGAACCTAAGCGCAAAATGCCCCTGCTAGGCGAATCTACCCTTAAGAAATGGTTTAAGCGGAACAGGTGCCATTCAGCTAAACACAATGGAAAGGTTTACCTCCTGCCTGACGAGTTTACAAACTACAACGACGTACATATAGGCATTAAGGCTGTTGAATTGCTTAATCGACTTGGTTATGAGGTGGAACTGGTTGATATTTTTGAAAGTGGTAGAACCTATATTTCAAAGGGTTTGGTAAGAACCGCCAAGCGTATTGCCAACAGCAATATTGAAAAGCTATCGGGTATCATAAATCCAGATACACCCCTTATTGGAATAGAACCTTCGGCAATACTTAGTTTTAGAGATGAGTATCCCGATTTGGTATCCCAAGAAAACAAGCAAAAGGCAAATAGTTTAGCTGAGAACGCTCTTCTTTTTGAAGAATTTTTTATTAGGGAGGCTGCTAAAGGCAGAATCAACCCAGAGATGTTTACTACAAGGGCCCAGCACATTAAGTTACATGGACACTGCCAGCAAAAAGCAATTGCCTCAACAACACCTACTAAAGCAATGCTATCGTTTCCTGTAAACTATACAGTGGAGGAAATTCCGAGTGGTTGTTGCGGCATGGCAGGGGCATTTGGTTATGAAAAGGAACATTACGATTTATCGATGAAAGTGGGTGAGTTAGTTCTGTTCCCCGAAATCCGTAAAACACCCCATGACACAATAATTTCTGCACCCGGAACAAGCTGTAGGCACCAGATTAAAGATGGTACTGGCCGAAAAGCCCTTCACCCCATTGAGGTGATGTGGGAGGCGTTGGTTTAAAGGTTAAGGGGGTTAATACAATCCACCTTGCAATGTTTGAGAACTTACTCAACATTCCTGCTTTCTGATTTTAGTTTCTTACTTTCTATTCGGATTCTTCCCCATCCCGTTTTCACACGTTTGCGGTGCATAATTATTTGTAACATCAAGAGTTTTGATACTTTTTAGCATTGTACGTTTAAAAAAATTCATACCTTTGCGAACGTGGAAAAAATTTGGCTTTTTACAATTTGTAATATACCAAATAATGAGGTAAACATGAACAACCAGTTTTAATTATTGAGGTAAATCGAAAAAAATGATTACAATTTGTAACTTTTTTTAGCAGTATTACTTCAGTTTTTAAAACAAAGACTTTAGCGTAAAAAACCTTAACAAACGAAATTAAAACCAATGAAAAGAGTTTTAGTAGCAACAGGAGGCGGCGATTGTCCTGGATTAAATGCGGTGATCCGGGCAATTGTTAAACGTGCCTCTCAGGAACCCGACTGGGAAGTTATTGGTAGTATTCAGTCGTTCGATGGAATTCTACGTGAGCCTACTGAAATCAAGGTGCTCGACGAGCGCGCTGTGGCAGGTATTCACGTACAGGGGGGTACGATAATTGGAACAACCAACAAGGGAGGCCCCTTTGCTTGGCCTGTTAAAAATAAGGATGGCTCATGGGGTGCGGTTGACCGTTCCGATGAGATGATCCGTAAGCTTCAATATCTTGGGATTGATGCTGTTATAAGTATTGGTGGCGATGGCTCTCAACGCATTTCACAACAGCTATACGAAAAAGGGTTGAATATTATTGGTGTTCCCAAAACTATCGATAACGACCTTTCAGCAACTGACTTTACTTTCGGTTTCCAAACTGCAGTTCAAATTGCAACAGAAGCCGTTGATAAGCTGGTTACCACGGCCGCTAGCCATAACCGAGTTCTGATTCTAGAGGTAATGGGACGTTATGCCGGGTGGATTGCACTGCATGCTGCTATTGCCGGCGGTGCTGAGGTTTGCTTAATTCCTGAAATCCCATACGATATCCATAAAGTTGCTGAACGACTCCAAAGTCGTTACAATAAAGGGAAAGGACATGCCATTGTAGTAGTAGCAGAGGGTGCTCTACCCAAGGGTGGCACACTGGTATCGGCTGAAAGCGATGAGGTAGGTTACCATAACCTGCGACTTGGTGGAGTTGCACACAAAATTACACGAGACCTTAAGAGCATTGGCTTTGAGGCCGACATCCGCGAAACAGTTCTTGGACACTTACAGCGTGGTGGTATTCCCGTAGCTTACGATAGAGTTTTAGCTACTCAGTTTGGTGTAAAGGCCTTTGAAATGGTGCTTGAGGGTAAATTTGGCGAAATGGTTGCTTACCGTCACCCCGATATCATTTCCGTGCCCCTTATTGATGCCATAAACCGTCCCAACTTTGTTGACCCTGATTGCGACCTAATTCGAACTGCAAGGGGTGTGGGTATCAGTTTTGGTGATTAAAAAGCAATCTCATATGCATAACGGGGAAGTTTACACTTCCCCTTTTCTTTTTGCCTTTCGCCGTAATATCAAATTTCTAAATAGGGTCGTTGCAAACCTCGCAAACCGAGGGGGCTTTAATTCCTGAATACTCAATTAATTCCCACCCTGACTCAGCCATATCCTCGTCTCCGGGTTCATAGTTCCAAACGATTTGGATTGGTACCCCCATCTCAAATATCTCCTGCATGTGCTGGAAAAGGGTAATCATATACTTTTACGAAGCGGAGTTAATGTATTTGAAGAAAAGCCTAAAGTTTATTGGCCTAACCGATTTGGCACCATTCTTTTGAATTTCAAGTTTGAACTGGGTGAGCCACTTTACTACAGGTTCGTAAAAGTTAGTTACATTTTCCGGATGACTAACCCCAATTATAGTGAAATTGCCACTACGAGGATCTAGTGTAATCTCAGGGGAATCCTTTTTGGCTTTAATGCGTAATGGTTCCATTATGGTATGTTTTTACATTTCTGGTTTTGGTACAAGTTTAAAAGGTACTGATATCAACTCGGCAAGTTCCTCGCCTGCCTCCTCAAGCTCAGCATCTTGCTGAGGAAATTTCCATACTATCTGAACCTCATACCCCTTTTTAAAAAGCTCTTTGATGCGGTTCATTATAATCAGTATCATTTTTGAGGAAGCAGTATTAAAATACTCAAAATCGAATTCAAAGAGTGAGGTTTTATTGGGGTTTTTCATGTAATCGTCCAACCAAGCAATAAGAGGGGTGTAAAACGATTTAACGTCTTCCGGAAGGGATTTCCCTTGAATAGTAAACTCACCGCTATCCCGGTCAAAAATAACTTTGGGTGTGGTAAGTGTTGGTTCGAGGTGAAGCCTTTCCATGGACGTTAGAAGTTATTTGGAAATATGCTGGTAGCTAATCATCTTAAAAGGCAACTCAAGCATATCGGCATAGTCGTTACCAGCATCGTGCATATCCTCATCATCCTCCATATAGTGCCACTCAACTTCAACGTCCTTGCCTGCCGAATACATTCCATCAAGCAATTCCAAAACCTCAAGCAGCATTTTTGATGATGCAGTATTAAAATACTCCATTTTTACCTTTAAAACGGTTTTGGGATTTGGATTGTCGGCATAAGCTTTTAACCACCTAAGCACAGGGTTATAAAACTCCTTAACATCCTCAGGTAGCGATTTACCTGTGATTTCGAACTTATTGGCATCCTTGTCGAATGTAATATTTGGGGTTTCGTTAGTCCCTTTGATGATTAATGCATCCATACTGCTATGTTTATAAAAATCACTTTTCAACTTAATAAAACAAATATAAACATTTTACCCAAAATATCAATAGCAAAAAGTTTTTGTTTGAAAATAATTTTGACTAAACGCCAAGGAAATTCCTTAAAACAACCTAAGGTTTAAATGCTCTGAAAAGGGTTATGGGTATCGATGCTAGCGTAATACTCGTACCGGTCAATAAACTCCCCAATAAGAAAGAGGGTGAGAAATGGGGCTATGTTTGCAGGAATCAAACCAAAGAGTAATCCTACAAGTGGTATAAGAATACCTAAAAATCTTATTAATGAAAAAATCACCCTTTTAGGGTAGAATTTTTGAATGTATGCATGGCGTACCAGATAAAGCAATAGCTTGATAGTTGCAAGAAGAACAAAGGCTTTTGATAAAGTTATTAACGAAAATAGCGTAGAGGCGGTTAGCAAAGTATTTGCACTGTGAATAGGTGTGCTATAGTTTTTACGAACTACATGGTAAACCATTTCAAGGGAGATGAGAAAAGCCGTTCCAACAACCACCGAAAACCAAAATAATGGAGGTTTTTCAGTAAAAACGTAAAGCAGACCTGAAAAGGCAAACAAACCAAAAAGAGCAATTTCACGACTCAACCAGCTCGATTTAACATGAAGCAGGGCTCTTATCGCCCTTAAAGGCTTGCCTAAATGGAATAAACTTGCAAAACCCGCAAAAGCAAACAATAAAATGAAGGAAATCTTAGAAAACAATGAGATTTTTTCAAGGCGATAAAAGGTGATAAACCATCCAACTAATACAGCTGAAAGGTAAGTAAAAATAAACAAAGGGATTTCCTTTGTGGGATGAATACGGTGGCTATATGTCTCAACAAAATCGGATTGTTGAAGGCCCGTGGCCTCAATAGCCATTTCGGGTAAACTATCGTTGATACTTTCATTAGCGACATTAATGCGAGGCGAAGTAGCGACTTCAGGGAACCCGGGTTTTGATAGATTAGCCTCTATCTTTATTTCACCAAAGGTGAGAGAGCCTGTTGGACATGCTGCAGCACAAGCAGGTATGCCTCCTCCCTTTAGCAGATCGTTACAGAAATTACATTTCTCCACCACACCCTTATCCGGGTTAAATTTTGGCGCTTCATAAGGGCAAGCCCAAGTACAGTACTTGCAGCCAATGCATTTTAGAGAGCTATGTATTATTGCTCCAGTTTCGTCGTCCCTTGAATATGCAATTGCAGGGCAATTAGTCATGCAAGGTGCATCAATACAGTGGTTACACGCTATTGAAAGGTTGATGAAACCCTTTAAGGGAATTTTTACGGGGTTGCCATTAACCACCATTCGCCATGCCATTGGGGGTTCGGTATGGTTTTGGTTATAGCATGCCACTATGCATGCATGACAACCCACGCATCGGGAATAATCGAATATGAACCCCCTGTCGCTCATGGTTTACGTTTTACGAGCTTAACCTCTACCCTATTGTTATGAAATGCTGATCCGTGTCCCATATCGGTTTCTCTACCTTCCGAAAGGACATTCACCGGTGCACCCTGTGTTCTCCACCATCCGTTTGGGATAACCACACAACCCACCCTTACCTCATAGGTTAGCTGTGCCTTAACCCTGAACGAACCCCTACTGTTAAAAATTTCAACCAGATCGCCATCGCCTATTCCCCTTTGAATGGCATCAGCCGGGTTAATTTGTAATACCGGTGCGCCACTAATCATTGATATCACTTTTAAATTATTGAATTGACTATGTATTCGGTTTTTGGTGTTTGGCGACATTAAAAAAAGTGGATATGGCGTTTGGTTATGGAATAACTCTACGGCTGGTTTATAGGTTGGAAGTGGATTTTCACCCCATAAAGTTTGAACCTGCTCAGAGTACAACTCAATTTTCCCCGAGGGTGTTGGAAATCGATAATCGGAGAATGCAATTTCCTGAAGACCGGGAGCAAGTATTGGACCTTTCCTGAGCTCTTCGAGCGATAAGTTAAACTCGCGCAGCTTACTATCAAGGTACCTATCAACATGTTCATCGCCCGGGGGAAGTAAAATATTGGATAAATCGGCCTCGTTAAACCCTAGTTTTTGTGCAAGCCACCAGTAAATTTCGGTTTCGGGCTTAACCTCTCCGGCTGGTTCAACCACTTTTTGCTTGAGCTGAATGTAAGGATTCCAGTACGAACCAACTATATCGGATTGTTCAAACATGTTTTTAGCCGGTAGGATAATTTCGGCTTCCAGAGCCGTATCGGTCATAAATTGCTCCACCACCACTCTGAAATCGAGTTTCCGGAAGGCCTCAAGAACTTTGCCCGTATTTGGGTTTTGGGTTAGCGGATTTCCGCGTTCTACCCAAATCATTTTTAGCTCAGGATTTTTGGTAGCAAGCATGTCCTCTCCTAACCGCGCAGTTGAAATGGAACGACGCATAATGCCATCGGGTTTGTCGGGCGGATAGTAACAGAGTGGCTCCAGGACATCGTCAAAAACATAGCTTTGAAGGTTAGCGTAGTGCCAGCATGCGCCGGGTTTCCCAATATTGCCAGTAATTACACTAAGTGCAAGTATTGCCCTTACAGTCTGTCCCCCGTTTGTATATCGCTGCATGCCATAGCCTGGTATTAGTGTCATTGGTTTTACATTGCCAATGTACCATGCCAGCTTCTCAATTAAGTTAACTGGCACCCCCGATATATTGGATGCCCATTGTGCCGTAAAGGGTTTAACATGTTCAGCAAATTGATCAAAACCATGAACATGCTGTTTGATAAAATCGCTATCAATCCATCCGTTTTGAATAATTATGTTGGCAACAGCCAATGCAATAGGTGCATCGGTTGATGGGTATGGTTGTAGTAGCAAGGTAGCTCTTTGGGTTGATTGGGTTCTACGTGGATCGATAACCAATAGTTCCGCCCCCTTATCAAGCGCATTGTTCAGGGGTATCATTTCGTGAACGTTGCTCTCAGCTGGGTTTTTCCCCCAGAGAACAATTAGCTTAGCATTCTCTAAATCCCAAGGAACATTGTGCTTATTTTCACCAAGCGTTAAGCGCGTAGCCTCCAAACCTGCAGGCCAGCAAAGATTACCGTAAACGGTTGTAGCCCCTCCGTAAACATAACGCCAGAACTTTCCGCTGAAATCGTTTAACAAGCCAGCCATGCCGCTGGCAGCGTAAAATAAAACCGATTTTTGACCATAGACATCGCGGAAATGTATCAGCTTTTCCGCAATAGTTTCAAGAGCCTCGTTCCATGAAATGCGTTTAAAGGAACCATTTACCTTTTTGAGTGGATAAATAATACGATCGGGAGAATTTGCTCGTTCCACATAGCTTAAACCTTTAAGGCATCCCCCAAAAGGAGTTGCCCTGTTTAAGGGTAAAGGGTTGATACCTACAACTTTTCCCTTATCAACCTGCACAACAAGGCTACATGTGCTGTAGCAGTTTCGTGGGCAAGCAGTGATGAACTCCTTCACTTAACTTTACTTTTGGGTTTCGGCAAGGTATTGCTCCTTGGAAATAAAGAAACCATCCTTTAGGTAGTAAACTGCACCATACTCATGGTCGACACGAGTGTAGAAGGTGATTGTGTTGTTCCGGTTAAACACTGTTCGGGTAAGTATTATTCGTGGATAACGGATAACCTCATCGGTACGTTCACGGGTATATCGTTTGGCAATATCCTCGGCAGCAAGCAGGGTTACAACCTGATCGGCATCCTCCCTGCCAATTTGGGCGCTCATTTTCTCGGCCACAAGCTTAAGGCGTAACTCAGCATCGCGCTTACGCTGCTCCTCAAGGAGCAACTTTTTTTGCTCCTCTGCCCTACGGCGTTCCTCCTCCTCGCGTTTTAGCCGTTCGGCTTCCTGTCGAGCTTTTTCCTGTTCTGCCTTCAGACGTTCCGCACGTAGTTTAGCTTCGGCAATAGCCCTTTCTTCAGCCTCTTTCTTTAACCTTTCAGCCTCTTGCAGTTTTGCCTCTTCCTCGGCTTTACGTTTGGCTTCCTCGGCCAATCGTTGAGCCTCAGCCTCCTTGCGAATGCGTTCTTCTTCCTTTAAGCGAGCCTCCTCGGCAGCCTTACGTTTAGCTTCTTCCTCCTGCCGAACACGTTCTTGCTCCTGTTTAAGCCTTTCCTCCTCCTGCTTTCTCAATTCTTCTTTCTTACGGGCTTCCTCCTCGGCTTTTAACCTGGCCTCTTCCTCTGCTTTTTTGCGTTGCTCTTCCAATCTTTTTTGTTCCTCAAGTTTTGCTTTTTCCTCTGCCAGCCTTCGCTCCTCGGCTTCCTTTCTCAGCCTTTCCTCTTCTTTAAGTCTGGCCTCCTCAGCAGCTTTACGTTTTGCTTCCTCCTCCTGACGGATACGTTCCTGTTCTTTCCTCAGCCTTTCCTCCTCCTGTTTTCTGAGTTCCTCTTTCTTACGAGCTTCCTCCTCAGCTTTTAACCGTGCTTCCTCCTCGGCCTTTTTCTTAAGTTCCTCCAGACGCTTTTGCTCTTCCAACCTTTTCTTTTCCTCTGCAATGCGTCGCTCTTCAGCCTCTTTCCTTAACCTTTCCTCCTCCTTTTTTCTTGCCTCCTCAGCAGCTTTGCGCTTAGCCTCCTCTTCCTCTTTACGTTTTTGGGCTTCAGCTAAAATGCGTTGCCTTTCCTCCTCTGCCTTTCGGGCTTTTTCTTCCATCTCCTTCTTCTTTTTCTCCTCTGCTAACTTTTTGTTTTCATTTTCAATTTCTTTAAGCACTTTAAGAGAGTAGTCGGTATCGTAGGTAAAGTCTCTTATATCCCTTGCATACATTATCTTTGCAACAGGATTGGCATACTCCTTAATAACGTCCTCACTCTGTTTTTCAAGAACCACCTCAAATCCGGTCATTTGCTGAATATCCTTACGGAATGTTTCAGGAACCCGGGTATCAATTAAAACCTTTTTGGTGATATAGCCAGGTTTCTCAAAAACTATGATATACTCGGAGTTATACTCAAGAATAAAATCAAAAACCCCTTTATTGCTAACCGATATTGTTTGAACTATATTTCCGTTTTGGGTTACCGTTACCTTTGAACCCTGTAAATCGCCCTTTTTAACTATTAGCCTAGCCGATACCTGTAATCCATTCTGAGCAATGGACGATAGGCAAAGTAAGATAATAACCGATATTGAAAAAAAAGCCTTTGATATTATTGATTTCATGAGCGACATATTCTGCATTTTCAGTCCAAGCAATTGCAAAATGACAAAAGTTCTAACAAATTAAGTAAAAATATTTGAAAGTGATACGAATTAATTAACTAATCGGTTCGACATTTTGTAATAATCCTTGATTTACGTTTTGTATCCGATGCTATTATATCGAAGAATTCATTGGTATATCTAATTAGCTCATTTCTTTGCGCCTGGGGTAAATAGTTAAACGTGGTAATAGTATGGTTTATTGTATCCTTTAGGTTAAGGAAATAGCTGAAGGCATCAGCAAACTGCTGTTCCGGCTTACAGTAGCCATTAAAGTGTCGTTCTCTAACCGATTTTATGGGTAAATGCTCAGCCGGAAGCGCATAGGGAGCATCAACAAAACCCGAAAAGTCGAAATCAAAAGGAACGGGAATGGATGGGGCATAGGGTTCGGGCTCAATTAGGGTGATATTGTGCAATGCCTTTATTGACCAATCGGTATGGCCAATCATGTACTGAAAAATGGCCATCCTATTGTAGTAGTAGCTATTGCAGGCGTTTGGGTGAGTGTTTTTAGCATCCCTAACCACTCCTCCCAATCTTCTTGATAGTATTTCAACCGGTTCAATTACAAAGGCATAACAAATTGACTGGTCGCCATAGTATCTATCTACCATATTCAACCTTAAAAGCCTTACTCTGTATGAATAGGGTGAAATAATCTGGTAAAGCTTGTAAACAAGGTACTCCTTTAGGACTAAATCCCCGTATCTGCTAGATTTTTGGCATGGTACCACCAATTTTAGTTTTTCAATACCCTCAAAAATGGTATTTGAGGTCTCTTTTGGTTTAAATTTTATGAGCAGCGGTGGTTGGGAACAATTTGATGCTTTTCGTCGGAAAATTCCACGAGTCCTTATATCAACGGGAATACTAATAGTAGCGCCATTTTCGTTCTCATAGCTTAAATATCCTTTATGGTACGATGGGTCTTCGCCTATATCGGCAAAAACTTGCTGAATGCCAAATTCAAGTTTAATATCAAGCAATGAGCTATCGGCAAATAGAGCTTGCCCATCTGCTAAATTGCTAAAAATTAGCAATACCAAAAGAATAGTATTTGATGCAATCCGGTTTAGCACCACTCATTGAAATGGTTCTCCTGTAAAAATACAATTATTTGGGCAACTATTCTGATTTTTTTCTATACCGCAGTATGGCTATGCTTAGAACTGCAATTGTCATTAGACTGATTGATAGAAAACTATCTTTCAGGTTTGTAAAATCGGAGCCTTTTAGAATGAGCATCCTGTTTACCTTCATAAAGTAGTAAAGCGGGTTGATGGTATTAAACCAGTTTGCCCATTTTGGCATGCTCTCAGTTGGGGTGAACAACCCGCTTAGCATCAGGAAAACAATCATGAAAAAGAAAGCCATAAACATTACCTGTTGCTGATTGCTAGCCGATGTTGAGAGTATCAAACCTAATCCCAGTGTTACCAAAAGGTATATTGCAGCAAAAGCAAACAGAAGTGGAATGCTGCCTGCAATGGTTAGGTTAAATACAAGCCTGGCAATTAGTAGCCCAAACGACAGTTCAAATAACGCAATTATCCAGAATGGAAGTAACTTGCCAATTACAAATTGATAGGGCTTAATAGGGGTAACGTTAACCTGCTCAATGGTGCCAAGCTCTTTCTCCCTAACAATATTGATTGCCGTTAAAAACATACCAACAATGGTAACTAAAATTACAAGAATACCTGGAACCATGTAAAGCTTATAGTTCAGTTCTGGATTATACCAATACCTTACGCTTTGTTTAGTTTTGATAGGATTTATATTTTGTATTGAAATGCTGGATGCGAAGTTCTGAATAATTCCGGTGGTATAACTCTGTGTTAATGCTGCCGCTGTAATGTTGATGGCATTCAGCATAAGCTGAATATTTACGGGTGCCCCCTCAACTAGGCTTTCCCCAAAACGCTTTGGGATTACCAGTGCAGCATCGGTTTTACCTAAATCAATTAGTTCAACAGCCCTGTCAACATTGCCGCTAACAGGTATCAAGGTATAAAACTTTGATTGGTCAAAAGCGTTTATTAACCTGCGCGATTCCGATGAATTATCAAAATCAACTATGGTCAACCTGATGTTTTTCATCTCCTGTGTAGCTGCGTTAGCCAGGATGAGTAGCTGAACAATGGGCAATACGAATATTATTGGTAGTATAGTTTTATTCCTGAAAATCTGAATAAACTCTTTCTGCAAAAGTATTAGTATCCTTCTCATAGCAAGCTGTATTACTCCAAACGAACTTTAAACTTTTTGATACTAAGGGCTATAAAAACAGTTGTCATGGTTAGCATTACCAGCACTTCGCTTATTACGTATTGTAAGCCTTGCCCTTTTATCATTATTGTTTTTAATGCCGAAAGGAACCATCGTGGTGGCATAATCAGGCTTAACCATTGCAGAATTTTTGGCATGTTTTCAATGGGGAAAATGAATCCCGAGAGGAGAATGGTGGGCAACATCAATGCAAACATTGACATGAACATGGCAACTGCCTGACTATTGCTCAAAGTGGATATTAAAATTCCTAATGATAGGGCTAACACTATGAACAACGAGCTAACCCCCATCAGCAAAAGGAAGTTTCCCCTTAAGGGCAGATGAAAAACTGTGTAGCCCATTAAAATGATTACCAGAACATTGGTAAATGCAATGCCTATATAAGGAATTACTTTACCTACCACAATCTGCCAAGGTTTTAATGGTGAAACCAACAGTATTTCCATGGTACCCATCTCTTTCTCGCGTGTAATTGAAATAGAGGTCATCATTGCAGTAACTAACATCAGTATAAGCACCATGGTTCCTGGCACAAACATGAATGCCGAGTTCATTTCCTCATTATAGAGCATTCGGCTTTGAACGTTTACCCTCTCCTTTTGCTGGTTTGAACCAAAATACTCCGCAGTAAACGAATTTACTATTCCTTGTGCATACGATGCCAGAATACTTGCTGTATTGGGGTCTGAGGCATCGGTTACAACTTGATAATTGGCATAGTTTTCATTTTGAAGCTTTTGAGTGAAATTGTTACCAATAATAAGAACCAGCTTGGCATCGCCATTCTTGAAAACTTCATTAATTTCATTTTCGCTTTTCAGATATCCCTTAAAGTTAAAGTACCCCGATGATGAAATACGCTGCACTAGCTTTTTTGTGTTATAATCGTTGGTGTAGTCAAGCACGGCGTAATTGACATTCTTGATTTCACTGGATATAACAAAGCCAAAAATTAGCAGCTGCAGGACAGGCATTACAAGCACAATGAGCAGCGTTCGCGTATCGCGAAATATGTGCTTAAATTCCTTGGTAATAAAATTCGAAAACCTACCCTTTGCCATAGCTACTCAATGTTTAATTTACCATTTCGGGATAGTAGTAAGAACAAGTCGTTCATTGATTCAACTCCATGTGTCGATTTAAGTTGCGCGGGTACACCCTGAGCTTCAATTCTTCCATCAACCATAACAAGAACAGTATGGCAGTACTCTGCCTCGTCCATGTAATGAGTGGTTACCAGCACGGTTGTTCCCATAGAGGAGATTTGATGAATGGTTTCCCAGAACATTCGTCGTCCAACCGGGTCAACACCGCTTGTGGGTTCATCGAGGAAGATGATTGGGGGCTTATGCACTAACGATACCGCTAGCGAAATTCTTTGTCGCCACCCAACCGGCAACGATTCAACCTTAGTGTCTTTAAAATCGTGCATTTTGAACTCCTCCACAAGTTCAAGTGCACGTATTCTTAGCTCTTTTCCCCATAACCCATAAATACCACCAAAAAATCGTATGTTCTCCCAAACCGTTAAATCGCTGTAAAGCGAAAACTTTTGGCTTATATAGCCAATGCTGGCCCTAATTTGTTCAGGCTGAGTGTAAGCATCATAGCCCGCAACGCTAATTTTCCCCGATGTGGGTGAAAGCAGCCCACAAAGCATCCTGATTGTGGTAGTCTTACCTGCACCATTGGCTCCAAGTAGTCCAAATATCTCCCCTTTACCAACACTAAAGGTTAGGTGATTTACAGCAATAAAACTTCCAAAGCGTTTTACGAGGTTTTCAACCTCAATGGCATTTGTCATTTCACAAGATTTTTTTCCGAGAGTTGGTAAATGAAGTAATCCTCAATGCTTGCCTGTATTTGAGCTACATTAGCTTCAACTCCTACCGACATCAATCTATCGTGAAGGCTTTCAGGACTTTCCTCATTGTAATTAGTTGCGAAGTGAATACTATCGCCAAACATGTAGGCGGTTTCGCATGTACTTAAATTCCTAATGGCATCTAAACTACTCCATGCATTGTTTGCTTGAATACTAAAGAGTTTATAGGGAAACATTTCAGCAAACCCTTCGGGAGTGTTAGTTCCTAAAATTCGCCCTTTCTGAATCAATGCAACCCTATCGCACTGCTTTGCCTCATCCATGTACGCTGTTGAAACAAAAACTGTAATACCCTGTTGCTTAATAGAATGTAACAAATCCCAAAGTTCCTTTCTTGAAACAGCGTCAACTCCGGTTGTTGGCTCATCGAGTATCAGCACCCTTGGGCGATGAATCAATGCGCACGAAAGGGCAAGTTTTTGTTTCATACCACCCGATAGCTTTCCGGCAGGGCGATTTCTAAATGGTTCAAGCATGTGATATACCCCCTTTACCAGTTCGTAATTTTCCTTAACTGTTGTTCCAAAAACCCCGGCAAAAAAGTTTAAGTTCTCTTCCACGGTTAAATCGGAATAAAGCGAGAAAACAGCAGGCATATACCCAATTTCGCCCCTTATCAGTTTATACTGGCTTACGGTATCCAAACCAAAAACTGTTACATTCCCGTTATCGGGAACTAATAGCGTTGTAATAATTCGGATTAACGTTGATTTTCCTGCTCCATCGGGGCCAATTAAACCAAACATCTCACCCTCCTCAACGCTCAGACTTACATCTGTAAGCGCTTTTACCTTGCCGTATGATTTTGATATGTTAGTTACTTGTATTGCTGGCATTTAGATAGTGTTTAGAATTAAACGTCAGTGTTCAGCAAAAAATAATGTCAGGAAGAAGTAGATAAAAGAGTAAACCCAAAAAACATAACTGACTATCATTCTCTGCACACAGAACACAAAACAATGCACACTAATCTTCAACCCTAACCTCCACGGGCATTCCTATCTTAAAATAGCCATTTGGGTTGGGAACTCGAACTTTTACAGCATACACAAGGTTAACCCTTTCGTTCCTTGTTTGAATAATTTTTGGTGTGAATTCAGCTTCCGATGAAACCCATGCAATTTCGCCTTTATCCTCCTTGAGCTTACCATCAGGCGTATCGGTTAAAATTGTCACCTTACGGCCAATTGAAAAATCGGGAAGTTGAGTTTCATCAATATAAACCCTCGCGTAAACCGTATCGAGCGTACCAATTTTGCAAACCGGTTTGCCGGTAATAACCAGCTCTCCCTGGCTCACATAGCGCGATATTACTGTCCCTGAAACAGGTGAAACCATGTGGCACCGCCACAATAAATCCTGGGCCTGGGCAATTTGAGCATCTACAGCGTCAATTTCTGCTAACACACCTGAGCGTTGCGCATCAAACGTTGCTTTTTGCTTTTCGGCAATTTTGAACTTTCCCTCAATATCATCGAGCTGACGCAGTGTTGCTGCGCTATCGGCTACTAATTTTTTTACCCTTTCAAGTTCCTTTTTCAGGACGTTCAGCTGCTCATCCTGAACGGCAATTTGAGCATCAATACCTTGCAACTTAGCCTTGGCAGCCTTTAGCTGGGCATTAAGCTGCTTTAGTTTAAGGACTTGCGGTAGGGTATCAACAATTCCAATAAGCTGATTTTTCTCCACTTTATACCCCTCATCGATTTTAAGTTCCAGTAGCTTACCGCCCACTTCTGCGGAAATGGTTACATCGTTCGATTCAATGTTCCCGTAAGCATCAGCTTTCCCATTATTCCTGCTGCATGAAATAACAATTGCAGCGGGAAGAATTACCTTCATAAGTTTTTTCCAATTCATTGGTATAATTTTTTAATCGTTAATACTCATGCCAAGTGTGAAATATAGCTTCACAACCTCCTGTGAGAGCTTTATTTTATGTAACTCCATATCAATTCTTGCTCTAAGCAAGCTGTTGAAGTCGGACAAGTAAACCGATGATGTTATGGTTCCGTTTTTAAGCTGCGATGCTGATGTCTTTACAGACTTTTCTAGCAGCTCAACTATTTTTTCATCGGTTTGTATTTGCCTTTGTAACGATTGTATCTGCGCTAGCGCCGACGAAACCTGCGCACTACATCCTTCATCGTAAGCATTGCGCCTATATTGCAAAATGTTCTGTTGGATTTTCAGGGTCTGCCTCTCGCGCGATGTGCTATTCCAATCCCATATACTCCATGATAATCGGGCTCCAACCAAGGCAAAGGAATCAAACTCATTGGAAAGCATGTTAAGTCCCGGTTTGCCATAGCCAACCCGTGCAAATGCACTTAACTTAGGCATTCGCCTGCTATTCAAGGCACCAGCTGCTGTTGACAGATAGCCGTTCTGCAGGTCAAAAAGTTTATAATCGGGGCGTGAACAAACATCCTGGTTTGGTATAGCTAATGAGGGTATAATCCCTTGGGCACTCTCATCAATTTTTACTCCCGTAAGTGAGTAAATTGATTCCGCCAAACTATACCTTTGCGAAAGGTTTGCATCAATGCTTTGCTCCAACCTAAGCCTCTCAGCCTTTAAAGCGTTTGCTGATGATTCCAGTACCACCCCCGCATTTACACCGGCCTCAAGCTCCTCTATTCGCTTATCGAGCTCCACGGCCATAGCTTTAAGCTGCCTGATTGCCATATCGGTGGAAAGTATTCCAAAGTAAAGCGAAGCCACCCTTTCCTTTTGGGTGTAAAGTTCGCTTTCAACCTTGTTCTGCTCAAGTTTACGCGATTCATCTTCAAGCTGATGCATCGATTTTGTTGCACCTCCATCCCAAATCAGCTGGCTAACATCGATAGTCAACTTATAGTTGTCGTTATCGGGTGTAGGGATTGAAATGCCCGGCATGGGAATGTTAACTTTGGTTACATCCGATTGCCAGGTGGCCTCGGCATTCAATTCTACTTTTGGTAAGTAGTTTACCTTGATATTCGACTTCCTAAGCCAGTAAACCGAGTCGGTTGCCGCACTAACCCTGTAAAGCTTATTCCACTGCTCCATGCTTTTAAGTAAGCCCGGCAGAGTAACCGTGTTCTGGCTCTTTAGCATATAGGTTGAAGCCAGTAAAGTAATGGTAAGCGAAATAATTCTTGCCTTTCTCATTGTTAAAATCATTTTAATCTTCCTTTTAGAAAGTAAATCATAAAGTCGGCAACATACCTTTTACGTTCACTCAAAAACTTTTGGTAATCGCCCTCGTTGCCATTAAAAAGCACCTGTTCAATGATTGGTTTACCGGCAAAGGGGAAAATACATGAGCTAACAGTAGTTACCATAAGGTGAAGCACCTCGTTTACGCTTAATCCCAACTCATGGGATAAAACCTTCATTACATCTTTTAGTTTTTCGGCATTGATGCCCGATTCAGTAATGAACTGTGCAATCATTTCGGGATTTCGATTAGCCTCGCGCAGTACAAAAGCAGGTAGAAAGGGATTTCTAAGGAAAAGTTCGATATACTCTTCCACAAAATGCCGAATTTTTTGCTCATAGGTCATCTCCTTGGATAGTAATACAGGTATGAGCCGTGGAAAAAAGTTGTTCAGCTCAACCTTAAAGATGGTCATGAAAAGCTTTTCCTTTGAACGGAAATAGTAATGCAGCAGAGCCTTATTAATTCTTGCTTCATCGGCTATTTCCTGCATACGCGCCCCATCCAATCCCTTTTGAACAAACACGCGTTTGGCAGCCTCAAGTATCTTACTCTCAGTGTCTTTCTCTATTTTTTTTGATATCATACAACATTAACCATTTGGTTAAACCATACGGCAAATATCTAACACATTTTTTTATGCTCCAAATTTTTTAGTCACTTTTTTAACCATTTGGTTAATTTTTTTTTGTATGCGGCTAATTATCTATATTTGTGATTAGCTAATAAAGGTTATTATGGATATTCATACGCCAATTGTAATTAACGGAATAAAAATTAAAAACCGGGTTGCCTTGCCTCCCATTGTTAACTTTGGATGGTCCGACTCCGATGGAAAGGTAAGTAGCAAGCATATTGCACACTACGAAAGAATTGCAAGGGGTGGCACCGGTCTAATTATTGTTGAAGCCACCTGCGTGAATCCTACTGGTAGAATTTTCAACTACCAGTTAGGTATATGGGACGACAACCACATTGAGGGACTTGCCAGAATTGCTGAGGTTGTCCATAAGCACGACGCCAAGGTTCTTATTCAGCTTCACCATGCAGGACTTACCACACGGAAAGCTGTTGCCGAAAAGGCCTTTGGCCCCTCTGTTGACCCGGAAAACGACCGTTCCGTAGCCTTAACCAAAGAACAAGTAAGTGAACTGGTAGAAAATTTTGTAAGCGCAGCCAAAAGGGCACACCTAGCGGGCTTTGATGGTGTTGAACTACACGGTGCCCATGGTTACCTACTTAACCAGTTCGCCTCTTCTGCCATTAACCACCGCACCGATGAGTATGGTGGGAACTCTGAGAACAGGTTACGATTTGCAAGGCAAATCATCGAAGGTATTAAGGAGGTTACACCCTCAACATTTATTATTGGTTACCGCATAGCTGGTTGTTCCCCCACCCTGAACGATGGTATTGAAAATGCCAAACTGCTCCAGACATACGGCGTTCATTACCTTCATGTATCGCACGGTGGCGAAAAGGGTATTAACCCCACAGTTCCCTCAAATTTTGACTACAACCATGTGGTTTACATGGGAACAGAGGTAAAAAAGTTTGTAGATGTTCCTGTAATGGTGGTTAACCAAATTAAATCGCCTGAAAGGGCTAATAAATTGGTCACCCACGGCTTAGCTGATATGGTTGCCATTGGACGCGATATGTTAACCGACCCCGATTGGGTAACCAAGGCAAAAACAGGCGAGGCTATAAACCTTTGTATTGATTGTCAGCCGCGCTGTAAACGCTACACCAAACCGGAATCGTGCCCACTGGCGGAGTAGGTAGAGGGAAGGATAAAGGATAAAGGATAAAGGATGAAAGTTAAAAGTTAAAAGTTAAAGGTTGACCCGTCCTGTGTTAGCGGGAATAGAAGTAAAAGGTGTTTCGTGTTTTATGTTTGGTGTTATGAAAAATCCAAATATTTAGTAATCAGTCACATATAAGTATTTCGCATTGTTTTTTGTGGCTTAATAGACATTTTTCAGGCTGGCATAGTGTTTAACTCCAATAAATATCGAACTTTGGAGAATTTGAAAGCCTTGAATGGAAAATTTGCTTTTTTTGCAAAGTGTCAAGCTGAAAAAAAACTATTAAATGAGTTTTCGAAGGCATCTGCTCTTGGAATTGTCAATAAATAAAGGCTGACGAGTGTCAGCCTTTATGACCATTCCAGTCGGTCAGGATATTCCTGACAGGTTGCTCTCCAGCAGAGCCTGTTTCTGCTTACCTGACATACAAATCTATTAATACTATTTGCTTCTTTCGAAAAACATTAAAATAAAAAGCCTGAAAAATGTCCATTAGAACAAACTACCTAAAAAATAGCCTGAATTTTGTCCATTACGCCTTTTTTGTCATTATCAATCTTCAACCATCAACTAACAACCATCAACTATCAACTATCAACTGTCAACCATCAACTTTCCATGTGCGTCATCCGTGTTCCATTTCATTTAGCAAACAATGGACGGTGTACTGCACATATTTTACAAGCCCTTTAAGCTAATCTCTGTTCAGGTTAAATTCCCCTGCTTTAAGTCGCTTTAAATAGCCTTCGGCCTCGGCTTTCATTACTGGGAATAAAAGCAATAGCGCTATCAGGTTTGGAATGCTCATAAAGGTGATGACCATATCCACAAAGTGCCAAACCAAATCGATACCCCAAACTGAACCAAAGAATACAAATAGGGTAAAAACATAGTAGTAAGGTTTAATGGCCTTATCGCCAAAAATATACTGTGCAGTTCTGGTTCCGTAGTATGACCAGCTAATGATGGTGGAGAACGCAAAAAGTAGCAGGCTAATGGCCACCATATGACGCGCTAAAAAGCCGATGCCAATTTTACCCAAACCCTCCTGAAAAGCTGCAACTGTCATCCCTACCCCTTTAACGGCTCCATCTACTCGCCATACACCAGTTATAATAATAACTAACGCGGTTAGGGTACAAACTACAATGGTATCGATAAATGGTTCAAGCGAAGCCACAAACCCCTCACGCATGGGGTATGGAGTTTTTGCAGCAGCATGTGCCATAGGCGCTGAGCCCTGCCCGGCCTCATTGGAAAACAAACCCCGGCGAACCCCCCATATCATCGTCATAAAAAAGGTTGAACCCACAAAACCACCAACAGCCGCATGGCCCGTAAAAGCACTTTTTACAATCAACCATAAAGCTGAAGGTATATCGGCAAAGTGAACACCTATGACAAGAATTGCTGAACCAAAGTAGATAATAGCCATTAAAGGTACAAGCTTTGAGGTTACATTGGCAATGCGACGTAATCCACCAACTACAATTAAAAACACCAGCGCTGAAATGGCTATACCGGTGTAAAGAACAGGGATATTGTAACTAGTTTTTAAAACATCGGAGATTGAATTGGCTTGAGCCATATTACCAGTTCCTAATGAACAAAGAATCCCAGCAAAGGCAAAGAAAACAGCCAAACGCTTAGCCCAAACACCCAGCTTATCCTTAAGACCATGTTCAATGTAGTACATAGGACCGCCCGAAACAGTGCCATCGGCATTAATTTTACGGAACTTTTGCGCCAATGTACATTCAACCATTTTAAGCATCATGCCAAAGAAACCGGTTACCCAAAGCCAGAACACAGCCCCGGGCCCGCCAAAATAGATTGCAAGGGTAACTCCAACAATATTTCCGGTTCCAACAGTGGCTGAGAGCGCAGTGGTAAGAGCCTTGAAATGGCTTACATCTCCTACATCATCGTGCTTGCTGTATTTCCCTCGAACCAAGTCGATAGCATGCTTAAAATAGCTTACCTGTAAAAATTTAAGCCTGATTGAGTAGTAAATGCCGGTTGGAACAAGCAGGGCTAATATCAAGTAACCCCCAACATACTCGTTGTAAAGCTGAATAACGTAATCGAAGCTTTCCAGAAAAGAGTTCATGGTTATGGTTTGGTTTAGGTTATCGCACAAAAATAGAAAAAACAAAAACCTGTCAAAGGATAGACAGATTTATTGTTAATAAGTTTAAAAAATACCCCAGGTCAGTCAATTGAAAATATTAGTAAAATAATAGTGATTCAATATTGAAGAAACTTTCAATTCCAATTTATCCTTTAAAAATTGCAAAAAACATAGATTAACTTTTACATCAAAGTAAACTGAAAGTGCGTCAATAATATTTTTTTTTACGTCAAATTTCAAACTCAAATTTACCAAAAAATGTTTAACAGTGTGAACTTTAAAAACTATAGCTCAACCCTCCTCTAATTTGGAAACCGCCATAGTTTAAGCCGTAGTAAGTATCAGAGTAATCATTTCCACCATCATGTTCCATTACAAATTCCCATACCGGCATTACATTATACTCAAAGTTACCAAAAAGGTAAAGTTTCTTGTAAATTGGAACTGATATATCTAAATTAATGTACGCCATAAACATATTTGCCTTACCCAGCAGGAAAGTATCTGTTCCGGTAGCCGGGGGTGTATAGGTAGTTTTTTTATACAGCTCAGTTATACAATTTCCAGCGCCCATTGATAGAGACATGCGAACCGGGGTAATTTTACCTACAATTTGACCTACAAAACCAATTTTTTGGTAAAACATGGTTGCCTTATTGAAATAGTAAGCCTCTGAGGTGTAAAGTTCAATGCTATTTATCAAACTGCCAATATCAGCAGAAATCCCAATATTCTCATTAAAAAAATATCTTGCATTGACATAAGGACCGGTTAGTATTTTGAATCCTGTAAGAGAGCCTGTAACGGTACCCGTTGAATTATCCTTAAAATTATTTGATGAGGTACCTGCCAAAACTGGATCGATAAAAGCGTGGCAACCAATTCCAACTCTAACCTCAAAGGTTTTAACCTGTTTAATTTGTTCGGTTAGGCTGACTTTCTTATCTCCTTGTTTTTCGGTAGGTTCCTTTATTATGTTCATCATACTGGCATCCATGGGTTTGGTTTCTATTACATCAAGCTGAATAACAGGGAAATCCTGATACCAGCTTGTTGCTACGCATAGGGCAACATATACACTTCCCTCCTTTCTATCTTTTCTGGTCACTAAGTAGACAAAGTTGTCCCTTATTCGTGTATCAAGGCCAGGTTGCCCATACCTATATGCCCTTGGGGTTGCACTTATGTACTTGCTTAGCCACCCATCGCCCAGTTCTTCTTTATTGGCACTGAAAAGGGTTATAAACCCGTTATTTTTCAAAAACGTTTCATAACTACGGTAAATCTCTAATATCGATCTGTCCTTGGGTGCAGCATAGGTTATTTGAGTCACTTTCCCTTCGAGTTTAAGGCTTTTTTCCAGGGTATCCTTTGACATTTTTCCCAACGGAAGCAAATACTCATTGAACTGTTTCAAATCATAAGTAAGTATGTAGGATCCGGGAAATCTGGAAATCAGGGGATGATCGGCGCTTCCTTTCTCATCTTCCTGAGCTGCTAAATTCCTGCCGTTTATTAGTACTATAAGTATAGCACTAAACAGGTAAACAATCCATTTACATCTCATGATTAATAATTTTTGATTTGTAAGTAATTATTAGTTAACTATCGGAAAATGAAACCAAAAGCTACTAGAATATATATTGATTGAAGATCAATATGAAGCAAATTTACATTTTGCTCCATAGTAAGTCAACTTTTTCCAAACAAAACTGAATTTTAGTTTACAGCTTTTTATGTTTTAAAAGACAAAATCGAGATATTAATGAACCGCCTCTTTAACCCTAAATTGGTTATCCATTTTTGAACATACTTTTTGCCATAATGGCTTAAAGCGTTTACCTTTGTACTATATAATTTTTTGATAAATGGGGATTTAAAGCGGTAATTTTATCCCATTGCCCAATTTGCTAAGTTTTATTGTCAGAACCATTTTAAGGGAACAATACATGACATTCGATACCACACAAACCATAGTTGCCATAGCCACACCGCCAGGAATGGGTGCCATAGCTGTACTCCGTTTAAGCGGTGAACGCTCATTAGAGATTACCAGTTCTGTTTTCCGTCCTGCCAAAAAGGGGAAAAGCCTCAAGGAGCAGAAAGCCTATACCATTCACTACGGCTCCATTATTGATGGCGACCGCGAGGTTGATCAGGTACTGGTTAGCCTTTTCAGGGCGCCTCATAGCTACACGGGCGAGGATGTAGTTGAAATATCGTGCCATGGTTCCACTGTTATCCAACAGCAACTGCTTGAGTTGCTTGTGCGCCATGGCGCACGTCTTGCACAGCCCGGTGAGTTTACATTAAGGGCTTTCATGAATGGTAAAATTGACCTTTCGCAGGCCGAAGCCATTGCCGACCTGATAGCATCTACTAGTGAGACAGCCCGTCGGGTGGCGCTAAACCAGATGCGTGGCGGTATTTCCAACAAGCTGGCAGTACTGAGGAATGAGCTGCTCAGGTTTACCGCTCTTGTTGAACTAGAGCTCGATTTTAGCGAGGAGGATGTAGAGTTTGCTAACCGTGGTGAACTTGAAGCGTTGATAAATAGTATAATTTCAGAAATCGACAAGCTCTCGGCATCGTTCAGTCAGGGTAACGCCATTAAGATGGGTATACCTGTAACCATTGCCGGAAAACCCAACGTGGGTAAATCCACCCTGCTGAACCGCTTGCTAAACGAAGAAAAGGCTATTGTTTCGGAAATTGCAGGAACTACACGCGATGCCATTGAGGATACAATCCACCTGGGCGGAATTAACTTCCGCTTTATCGATACTGCAGGGCTAAGGCAAACCACCGATACGATTGAGAGCATCGGTATTGAAAGGGCTTTTGTAAAAATTGAAAAAGCACGCATAGTGCTTTACCTAGCCGATGCTCAAGCCAACCTTGATGAAATTATTAGCGAGGTTGAGGACTTTGCTACCAAGCTTTCCCCATCGCAAAACTTAATTGTGCTGGTAAACAAGGAGGATAAGTCAACTCAGGCCCATGTTGAGGAGGTACTTTCGGAGCTTACAGGTAAAGGGTTTAGTGCGCTGGCCCTTTCGGCAAAAGCCGGACATAATATTGAGCAATTACAGCAACTACTAATAGCCATGGGTAAAGCCGATATGCCCGAGAACGAGGATGTTGTAGTTACCAGTATTAGACACTACAATGCCTTGCAATCAGCAAGAGCCAGTCTGGTTCAGGTTTTGAATGGCCTACAGGCAAACCTAAGCGGCGATTTGCTTGCCATTGATATTCACCAGGCCATTGATTACCTGGGTGAGATTACCGGGGAAATATCGAACGACGAAGTGCTTGGCTTCATCTTCTCAAAGTTTTGTATAGGAAAGTAACCGTTACAAAATAACCAAATAACAAACCAATATAAAACACTCGTAAAGCCCTGTAAAAAGGGCTTTTTTGTTACTATGTTGTTAATAATTATTTTGTGATATTATTTGTTTATTAGGTACAAATTTGTACCTTTATTGTACCTTAAACTATAAAAATTCAAAAATGGAAGGTTTAGCCTTTTTTATTTTGCACTTAATTGCACTTATGTAAACTTAATTCTATTAAAAGGCATTAAATGAGCTCGAATATTAAGGTACAAAGAATTTGCCAACATTGCGGAATGGAGTTTACCGCTCGTACCACAGTAACGAAGTACTGTTCCGATAAATGCAGCAAGGCAGCATACAAGGCACGCATTAGAGCCGAAAAGGTGCAAAAGTCAAACGTTGAAACCTTGCAAGTAAAAACAAAACCGATTGAGGAACTGAAAGCCAAAGAGTTTTTGACTGTTCAGGAAGTTGCTCGCTTGCTTAATTGCTCAGTACGCACAACTTACTACTACATTAAAACCGGTAAAATAAGAGCCGTAAACTTAGGGCAAAGACTAACAAGGGTAAAGCGTTCCGAAATTGATAAACTCTTTGAGCACCCCCAACTGGAGCAACCTAAACCCAAAACAAAGCAATTTGATATTTCAGACTGTTACACCATTAGCGAAGTAATGGAAAAGTACAGCATTTCGAGAACTGCATTGCAGCACCTCATTAAACGGGAAAACATTCCAAAGATAAATAAGGGTTGGTACGTTTTTGTACCCAAAACCATTATTGAAAGGTTATTGACGTAAAAAGTTTTTTTCAGGAAGTAACTTTAATAACTTTAGTAACTAAACACAAAGGACAATGTTAACAAAAGTTAAACTCAGAAAAAGGAAAATTAGTGCCGGACGTTTAAGCCTTTACCTTGACTTTTACCCGCCAATACCACACCCTAAAACAGGCACGCCCACAAGAAGGGAATTTTTAGGGCTTTACATTTTTGAGAAACCCAAAACACCGTTTGACAAACAGCATAATTCGGAAACCCTGAAAATAGCGGAAAGCATACGCCAAAAGCGGGAAAACTTTTTGAATAAACCTGAAATTTACTGCGAATTCGAAAGGGAGCAGTTACATAAAAAAGAATTAGGCGAACAAAACTTTATAGAGTACTTCAGAAAATTAGCCAATAAGCGAAAAGCAAGTAATTACGATAACTGGATTTCAGCACTCAACTATATTGAAGCATTTACCAACGGTATGTTGAGGTTTGCAGACCTTAACGAAAAGTTTTTAGAGGACTTTAAAGAATTCCTACTTACAACGAAAAGTAAGAAAAGCGAAAAAACGACGCTTTCACAAAATTCAGCCGTTTCGTATTTCAATAAAGTAAAAGCAGCATTAAAACAAGCCTATAAAGACGGCATATTGCAAACCGACCTAAACGCCAAAATAAGCCCAATTAAACCAACCGAAACAAATAGGGAATACTTAACCCTTGACGAGTTAAATAGACTTGCAAAAACGCCCTGTAGTAACGATTTATTGAAACGTGCTGCACTGTTTTCAGCCCTTACAGGGTTGAGGTTTTCAGACATTCAAAAAATGGTTTGGGGCGAACTTGAATACATTGAAGGACAAGGCTATTACCTAAATTTTAGGCAAAAGAAAACCAAAAACGTTGAGGTTTTACCTATTTCAGAACAAGCGTACGGGATTACAAAGGGCAAGAAAAACCCAAATGATATGCCACAAGACAAGCCAGTATTTGATGGGCTTAAATATTCTGCTTACTATAACAAACACCTTTCTCAATGGATCGATGCAGCCGGAATAACTAAAAACATAACTTTTCATTGTTTCCGGCACACATTCGCAACGCTTCAACTCTTTAATGGAACCGATATTTACACGGTTTCCAAAATGTTAGGACACAAAGACCTAAAAACGACACAGGTATACGCAAAGATTGTGGACGAGGCAAAACGCAAAGCAGCCAATAAAATTAAGTTAGATATGTAAACGCTTAAATCATAATGGACTATGGACTATTTAGAAATCATACTGCGTGGTTATTTCAATGAATACGACTGTGAAGCCTTAGACAAGTACTTTTTTAGGGAATATAAGAAAGCTGAGAAAGAGCAATTTTATGAAGCCGAACAATTTTTTACGGGTTGCATGAACGCATTAAAAAAACTTGAACAGGGTATAAGCGAAAAGTTATACCGACGGAAAAATGAACTCTACCTGATGCTAAATGCAGCCGAAAATGGATTTCTAACTTACACCGATTTGGAAGGCAAAACGGTTGAGCAGAAGCGCAGGGAAACGATAGAGTATTGTACAAAAGAACTTGAGTACATTGAAAAGGAAGGGAAAAATATAACGCCGATAGAGTTCGGCTATAAAGGTATGTTTTACCGGATTAACAAACAAGGTTTAGATGTAATAGCAACAGCAATTAGCAAGGCGTTTCAGGAAACTCAACCAAAAAATGAAGCGTTGCAACCTCAACCGATTGCTAAACAAAAACCAGAACCGAACAGAAAATCGATAATATTCAAAAACAACGAAACGATAAAAAAAATACATTCTGAACTTAAGGGTTATTTCACAAACAAGGAAAAGGAATTATTAAAAGTCTTACAAGGCGAACAGTTAAGCGAAATGCTTTTATTCCCTCATAACCAAAACAAATTTGTTGAGGTTTTTAGGCGACTCAAATACAACGGATTTTTGTTGAATAACGATACTGAAATAAGGGATTGGATTTGTAAAACATTTATGTTTATTAAAAAAGGATATTCAGAACCCCAACCGTTTAAAGAAAATACTGTTTGGGATATTCTTAACAAGGGCAAAGGCGAACCGGGCAAAAAGGAACGAATTTGTATTTCTGAATGGTTACCTTACAAATCCCCCTCACAATTGGAAAAGGAAACTGAAAACGAAAAAATATAAAAAAACTATACCCCAAATATACCCCATAGCATAAATGGGTATTGATTGGGGTATTTTTCGCATTATTTATTTGCAGCAGTAACAATAAAAACTGTTGCAAAATGAACAATCCATTTGAAACTATCGAGGAAAGGTTGAGCGTTATCGAAAAATTACTGCTTGACCTTAAACGCAATCCCAAAACGATTGAAACCCCAGAGCAACCCGAAAGGCTTTTGACTGTTTATGAAGCAGCCGAATTCCTAAGCCTTACGGTGCCGACTATTTACAGCAAGGTAAGCAAAGGCGAATTGCCGGTAATGAAAAGGGGCAAGCGTTTGTATTTTTCAGCAAATGAACTTACTGAGTACTTAAAGGCAGGGCGTAAAAAGTCAAATTCTGAAATTGAAAAGGAAGCCGAAGCATACCTAAAAAAGAAAGGGGGGCGCCATGAATAACTCACAGAACCTCCCAAAACACAAAGGACAATACAAAAGTAATGGATTACGCCCACAAATCAAAATTGTTTTTCAGGCGTTTTACAACCAACCCAAAACTATGTTGATGGTTGCGGTTGAAACAGGTATTTTACGGGCTAATATTTGCCGTTACGTTGCGGAACTGCAAAAGCAAAATCGCATTAGCATAGTACGCAAAGGGTTTTGTCCAATATCAAAACATAGAGCAGGGTTTTACACTACAAACCCCGAGCTGTTCTCAACCATTGTTGAACCCTCAAATACTGTTAAGCCATGAAACTTGCACCTGTATTTGACGACCTCAACAACCCATTAGAACAACCAAAAGTTTGGCTTAATCATTTTGACGTACTGGAGCAAAAACGCAAAGAAACATTACAGAACAAAGGGCTTTTTAAAATGATGACAGCCAACGAATGGTTGGAGTTTGCAAAAACAAGTCCAATACCAGAAATGCTATTTGACAAATTTTGGCACGAAGGCGAAATATGTATTTTATTTTCAGATAGCAATTTAGGAAAATCAATTTTAGCCGTTCAAATTGCCGATAGTATAAGCAGGGGGCAACAAATACCCGGCTTTAAAATGGAAGCTCCAGCGCAAAAAGTATTGTATTTTGATTTTGAACTTTCACCCAAACAATTTGAAGTAAGATATTCCGTAAAAAATGAAGCTCTAAAGGTTTTTGAAAACCATTATCAATTTGACAAAAGTAATTTTTTAAGAGTTGAAATAAACCCGGAAGCCGAACCGCCAACGGAAACCACCTTTGAAAATTATCTTAATCAATCATTAGAGCAAAGCATTGTTGAAACAGGGGCGAAAATCTTAATCATTGATAATATTACATACCTCAAAAATGAAACGGAACGTTCAAAAGATGCTTTACCCTTAATGAAATATTTGAAGGCGTTAAAAAGCAAATACGGACTTTCAATTTTAGCACTTGCACACACACCTAAACGTGATTTAAGCCGACCAATAACCCAAAATGATTTAGGCGGTAGTAAAATGCTTTACAATTTTGTTGACAGTTGTTTCGCAATAGGGCAAAGCAATACCGATAAAAATTTGAGATACATAAAGCAGATTAAAGCCCGAAATACGGAAATGATTTACGATACTGAAAACGTAATTGTTTGTCAAATTAACAAGCCGTACAATTTCCTTGCGTTTGAGTTTTTGGGATTTGGTGCAGAGCGGGAACACCTTAAACAAGTAACAGAAAAAGAACGCGAAAGCATTATTGAACAAGTAAAGGAATTGAGTAAAAAAGGATGTTCACAAAGGCAAATTTCAACTGAATTGGGTATTTCATTAGGAGCAGTAAATAAGTATTTGAAAATGTAAAATTTTTCACACCGTTCACACCGTTCACACCGTTCACGCGTGAACACCGTGAACACCGTGAACACCGTGAACGCAAAGTAAAGAAAAATGAATACAGAACACCGATATACATTAGAAAAAGGCAGTAAAAAGCACTATTGCCCCAATTGTAATAAAAAGACGTTTGTCCGGTACATAGATAGAAAAACAGGCGACTATTTACCCGAAAAGTATGGACGTTGCGACCGTGAAAGTAAATGTTCATATCACCTCAACCCCTATTTAGATGGATATGCAAAAATGATTTGGGAGCAAGAACAAAAAGTTACTGGAGTTACTAAAGTTACTGTTCAAAAACAAAATATTTTTCACACTCAACCCATACCCCAGCCCATTCCTGAACCTGTGTTTTTTGACTTTGAAACCTTTAAACAAACATTGCAACCCGAACGCTACGAAAAAAACACGTTTATTCAGAACCTGTTTTATAAGGTGCAATTTCCCTTTGATGTTGAAGACGTTACAAAAGTTATACAGTTATACCGGTTGGGTACGGTTGCAAGCGGTTACAGGGCAGGGGCAATTACTTTTCCTTTCATTGATATTAAAGGCAATGTAAGAGCCGTTCAGGTAAAGCAATTTGATGAACAGAACCACACCACAGGCACTGACTTTTTACACTCAATAATCGAAAGGCATTACGCCCGGAGCAATAAGCCCTTGCCTGAATGGTTAAAAGCATACACGAAACAGGATAAAATTATTACTTGTCTATTTGGCGAACACCTTTTAAGCAAATACCACAGCAACCCGGTTGCATTGGTTGAAGCCCCGAAAACAGCCGTTTACGGTACGTTATATTTTGGTTTACCTGAAACGCCCGAAAGTCTTGTTTGGTTGGCAGTTTACAACAAAAGCAGTTTCTCATTTGACAAGCTGAAAGTATTACAAGGGCGTTTTGTGTATGTTTTCCCCGACCTATCAAATGACGGTAGCACCTTTAAAGAATGGGAAACCAAAGCCAAAGAATACGAAAGCCGTTTACACGGAACCCGTTTTATTTTTTCGAACTTACTGGAGCAGTTGGTACAAGACCAAGAAAAAGCAAAGGGCTACGATATTGCTGATTACCTAATAAAACTGGACTGGCGACAATTCAGAAAATATAAAGACCATAAGCAAGAAACACCCCCAAAGGACGAACTCAACAAACCAAATCTGGACAATTTGGACACAATAAAAGGAAATAGTATTCAAACGCAATTCCAAACGCGAACTGAACCATACAAGCAAATGGTTAATAAATCGAAAAGTTGGAGCGTTGAAATAAATGAACTTGAAGACTACTTTTCAAAAATTGAATTACCGAAGACACCTATAAAACTTAACGAATTTACAACAATTTTAAACTGTGAACTTTTCATTGAAAGCCACATAAATACTATTAAAAAGCACAAAGGGAACAATACGTTCCTACCATATTTAGAGCGATTAAAGCAATTTAAACAACTATTACTTTCGGCAAATTAGAACCAGCCCTAAAGTCAATTTTTCCAGAATACCCAAAAGGCGCTTTGAACGCAAAAACATTTTGTTAAACATTTAAACCCGATGTTTATACATTTACAATTTTAGCAAGGGTTTCAACCAAGTTTTGTACCTTATTTGTACCGCATAATATTTAATATGTTGATATACAAGTATAATTACTTTTTGTATAGGAAAGTAATCTACCTTACCCGCATTTCCACAAAAACGGGCAAATGATCCGATGGAAACCTCTGCCTAAAGGCATCGTCGATATGGGCATGCCTTAAAATGTCAATTTTATTGCTATCAACAAAGCAATAGTCAATCCTATCGGTAAGCGGGCTGCTATAATCGAACCCGTTCCAGGTACCCACTGGGCCGTAGTGCCCAATTGGTGACAAATCGTAAGTATCGGCAAAGTTTGATGTAACTGGAACTAATGAGCTATCAGTAGGAATCATATTGAAATCGCCGGTTATGACTACCGGCAAACCATCGGCAATTGCTGTAATCCGGTTTACCAGCAGTCTGGCTGAATTTCTGCGTGCTTCCTTTCCCAAGTGGTCAAAGTGGGTGTTGAACAGAGCAAAGGTTTTTCCGCTTAACCTATCCTTAAAAATTGCCCAAGTGCAAACCCTTTTACAGGCAGCATCCCAACCAAGCGAAGGGGTATCGGGGGTTTCCGATAACCAAAACGTTTTACTGAATAGCAGTTCGAACCTCTGGGTTCTGTAGATGATTGCCGAGTATTCACCTAGCGTATCGCCATCATCGCGGCCCACTCCAACAAAACCATAACCGTTGAGCATCCCCGTTATATCAAGCAGCTGATGATGCAGCGCTTCCTGTACGTTCAGAATATCGATGTTGTAAAACTTAACCATTTGAGCAACATGTTCCTTACGGTATGGCCATGCATTCAGCCCATCGGCGGGGTTATCGAACCTTATGTTAAAACTCATCACCCTAAAGCTATCGTTTTTGTTCGAATTGCAACCAACAGTAAAAAGTAGTGCAATAAACAAAACAGCAATACTGATATTGCTAAGTCTAAAATTTATCATGGTTTCCAGAATTTTTCAATTAAATTCCCTAAAAATACATCAATTTTATTCCATTTTTACTAAAAAACTTGATTTTTTAAATGGTTGATTTGTATATTGTGAAGCATATTAATAACATCCATGATAAGTTTTATACTTAACGACAAGCCTGTAAACACCTCATGTAACCCGGGAATGAGTTTACTGGATTTTATCCGTTACGAGTCAAACCTACCCGGGACAAAAATTGGGTGCAGGGAGGGCGATTGCGGTGCCTGCACAGTACTTATAGGCGAACTTACAAACGATACAGTTGAATACCGAAGCGTTACATCGTGTTTGTACCCATTAATCAACGCTCACGGTAAGCATGTTGTAACCATTGAGGGTATCAACTTAAGCAATACGCTTAGTCCGGTTCAGCAGGCAATGGCCGATAATGCCGCAACCCAGTGCGGATTTTGCACTCCCGGATTTGTTATGTCGTTCACCGCATTTTGCATGAACCACGAAGTTCCTACTACTGAGCGTGCCATTGAGGCAGTGGCCGGAAACATATGCAGGTGTACCGGATACAAATCCATAGAGCGGGCTGCAGCCGATATTGCAAGGGTAATGCAGGAAAAGAGCATATCGAACCCCGTTGGTTGGCTTGTTGGCAAAGGCTTTCTACCCAACTACTTTCTGGAAGTTCCAGGTAAACTTAAGCAAATTAAGGCTTTGGATGATGAAAGCAGTAGCACCTCACAGCTGATAGCCGGAGGAACCGACCTTATGGTTCAACGCCCCGAGAGTATCTACGAACAAAAAGTAAAATCGACCTTGGATGGATATCTCCCCAAGGAAATTACATTAAACGATTGCACCTGCACCGTTGGCGGTGCAACCCGTGTGAGTGAACTGATTGCTTCAGCAGAGCTGATGGAGCGTTTCCCTCATCTTAAGGAGTACCTGATGCTGGTTTCGTCGGAGCCCATCAGGAACATGGCTACCATTGCGGGAAACATAGTGAACGCCTCGCCAATAGGTGATTTAAGTGTAATGCTATTGGCATTAAATGCTCAAATAACCTCGCTTTCCGATGGCAAAACGCGCCAGCAACCGTTAACCCAGCTCTTTAAAGGGTACAAGCAACTGAACCTGAATGCTGGCGAGGTAATTCAGTACATCACCTTTGAGCTGCCAAAGAGCACTGCTCAATTCAGCTTTGAAAAGGTAAGCAAACGAAAATACCTTGATATTGCAAGCGTAAACAGTGCAATGCTTATTGAAGTCGAGAACGGGAAGGTAAAAAAGTGCCGGATATCGGCAGGTGGGGTTGCCCCAATCCCTTTATATCTGCACCAAACATCAAACTATCTTACTGGCAAGGAAATCAATTCACAATCTGTAACCCAAGCAATAACAATTATGCACGATGAGATATCGCCCATTAGCGATATCCGGGGAACCGCAGAGTATAAGAAGTTGCTGTTAAAACAGCTTTTCCTGGCACACCTGCAAAAGTTTTTAGGGAAACAGTTTGAGCAGATTTATTAAGGCTAACAGTGATGAAAAACATCGATACCATAGGTCATGTAACGGGAAAATCGGTTTACCTCGACGATATCCCAACCATTTCGGGTACATTGCATGCAGCAGTTGTAGGCTCAGCCATTGCGCACGGTAAAATTTTAAAGGTTGATACCACGGAGGCACTAAGGCTGGATGGCGTGGTAAAGGTCATCACCTGCACCGATATTCCGGGCGAAAACCAGATAGGAGGAATAGTTGAGGACGAAACCCTGCTTGCCGAGGGCGAAGTTCACTACCAGGGTCAACCCATAGCTGTGGTTATTGCAAAAACCGAGCGCGACGCCCACAAAGCAGCCAAAATGGTTCGGATTGATTACCAGGAACTGGAACCGGTAACCGACCCACGCATTGCAAAGGAAAAGGGGTTACTGCTCATACCACCCCGAACCTTCAGCATGGGTAACCCCAATGAGGTTTGGAGCCAATGTAAATACATTGTGGAGGATAGCATTGAGTTGGGCGGACAGGAACACCTGTACATTGAAACCCAAGGGGCTTACGCCTACCCCGTTGAAGGTGGCTATATTAAGGTTCACTCATCGACCCAGGGGCCTACAGCCGTTCAAAAAACGGTTGCTCGTGTTCTAGGATTACCCATGAACCTTATTGAGGTTGATGTGGTTAGGCTTGGCGGCGGTTTTGGGGGCAAGGAGGATCAGGCTTCAGGATTTGCAGCCATGGCTGCACTTGCTGCCCATATCACCGGTAAACCGGTAAAACTCGTTCTACCCCGTCACGACGATATGCGAATGACCGGCAAACGTCACCCCTACAGCGGCGATTTTAGGATTGGGCTAACCGCTGACCTCAAGATATTGGCCTTTGAAACAACCCTGTACCAAAACGGCGGTGCCGCAGCCGACCTCTCGCCAGCCATCATGGAGCGAACGCTCTTCCACTCCACTGGTTCTTACTATATCCCTAACACGCGAGTAACCGTGTATAGCTGCAAAACAAACCTTCCGCCCAACACAGCCTTTCGGGGTTTTGGTGGGCCCCAGGGTATGTTTGTAATTGAAAGCGCCATTGCTAAAGCAGCCGAAACCATTGGCGTAAGCGCAATTGAAATCCAACAGGCAAACCTGCTAAAAGAGAACGATGAATTCCAGTACGGGCAAAAGGCCGAAAACGTAAACGCCCGTAAATGCTTTGCCCTTGCATCGGAAAAGTTTGACCTTGAGAATCTCCGTCAATCCATTGAGAATTACAACCAAAATAACAAGTACAGCAAAAGGGGCCTGGCTGTTATGCCGCTCTGCTTTGGCATATCGTTTACCAACACAGCAATGAACCAGGCCCGCGCCCTTGTTCATATTTACCAGGATGGCAGCGTTTCAGTAAGCACTGGAGCCATTGAAATGGGGCAAGGTGTGAACACCAAAATGGCGCAGGTAGCATCCATTCTGCTGGGGATTGATATTAGCCGGGTAAAGATTCATTCTACCAATACCACAAGGGTTGCAAACACCTCACCAACGGCTGCCAGTAGCGGTGCCGACCTGAACGGCAATGCTCTACGAATAGCCATTGCTGCCCTAAAAAAACGGTTGCTTAAGGTAGCCGCTGAGCTACTGGAATGTAGCGATGATGAGCTAACCATTGAAAACGAAACGGTTATCCGTAACGGTGCACCCACAGCTCTGAAATGGAACGAGCTGGTTAAAAAGGCGCACCTGAAAAGGGTTGCGCTAACTGAGAACGGTCACTATGCCACTCCGGTTATCTACTTTGATAAAACCAAGGAGAAAGGACACCCCTTTGCCTACCATGTTTATGGGACAGGGGTTGTTACAATAACGTTGGACTGCATCAGGGGAACCTATACCATTGATGATGTTTACATTGTACACGACTTTGGCAATAGCATAAACCCGCTGATTGACCTTGGACAGGTTGAGGGTGCTGTAGTGCAAGGGATAGGATGGCTAACCCTTGAGGAGTTAGCCTTTGACTCCAAGGGCCGATTGCTTTCCAATAGCCTATCCACCTACAAGGTACCCGATATTCACTTTGCACCCAAAAGCATACAGTGCATCCCGCTTCCCACCAACGGCCCGGAATTGGCAGTACTACGTTCAAAAGCCATTGGCGAACCGCCATTTATGTACGGCATAGCAGCCTACTTCGCCATTCACAATGCCATTAAGGCCTTTAACCCAAGCTATAGCATAAAGCTCACTGCACCCCTAACCCCTGAAAGGGTTTTGATGCATCTGTACCAGGGGAGGTAGGGTTTGGTGTTTAGTGTTTAGTGTTTAGTGTTTAGTGTTTAGTGTTTGGTTAATTTAACTGGTGTAAAACTATTTAATCAGCGTAATCTGCGTTCTATTAAGTTCACTATCAATCATCAACGAACAACTTTTTAGGTAAAATAGTAAGCAAAAAGTTAAAAGACCGTTTGATAATTTGTAATAAATTTTTTATACTTGTTCTAGCAATAAAACGCTATTTTATAGCGCCTATACACCCAAAAATGGAAATAAGGCGCAACATTGTGGCGCATATAAACTAGTTAGCAATAATTGGAAGATGATCGATAAACAATTTAAATACAGACGACCCAAAGACACTTGGTTCTATCAACTTGCGTTTATCGCTTTGATTGGACTTTTTGGATACATTGTAATTCAAGAAATAGCCGGATTGATTACAAAATATAGCCATCTGAAACTATTAATTTTCTTATCATTTGTTTCTATTATTTCAATTATCATTTATATTCTCTATCAGATTTTAAGAATGCGTTATGAATATGACGCGATTGACAGAAACAAAGAAATCGAAATTGACATCGCAGAAAGAAAACTTTTTATCAAAAAAGACTCCATTGAAACCACAATAAGCAATGAAAGTATAGACTCAGTTGAAATTTATGAATCAAAGATTGCGACATATCCTTTGAGTTCCTTTGAATTCATTAAAATAAAAACAAAGTCAGGAGAGAATATTGCGATTACAAATCTTACAATTCCGTTAATTGAAAACGAATTGAATCCTGTTCTGAAAGGAATAAAAATAAAACGAGAGAAAAGAATTATTAATAGACTAAAATAAGACCAACTATTGCTAACACGCGGTAAATTGCAGCTGGGTTGACTTGCCGAAAAGTAAACTTTTCGTACCTTAGTTTCAATTTGTCGGGGGATAAAGACGCAGGCGTCTTCATCCCAGCCGACAAATTTACCGCGGAAACGTTGTGTGCTATTAAAGAAAACGACAGACTAACTTAAAACATTCTTATATGAAATTTAAAGTAATTTTTACAACTATAATTTTTTTGCTTATCAATTATTCTGGATATGCATGTACAACTTTTGTACTAAAGGATAAGCATGGTAATGTGTCTTTTGGTAAAAATTTTGATTTTCCCATTGGGCAAGGACATATTCACATTAATTATAAAAATATGAAGAAATCAGCGTTTATTAGACCACCTGAAAAAGCATTTTCATGGGTATCTAAATATGGAAGTATTACTTTTAATCAAGCTGGTAAAGAATTCCCATATGGCGGAATCAATGAAAAAGGATTAGTAATAGAACAAATGTGGCTTCAAGAAGCAAAATATCCATCTGCCGATAACCGGTATGGATTAAGCGAATTACAGTGGATTCAATATCACCTAGACAATTCAGCTACGGTTAATGAAGTTATTGTTAGCGACTCATTAATACGGATATCTTATATGGCAACATCATATATACACTTTTTAGTTTCGGATAGTTCCGGTAATTCTGCAACTATCGAATATATTGATGGAAAAATGATTGTGCATCAAGGATCGGATTTACCATATTCTGTACTATCAAATTGTATATACCAAAATTCACTCAGCTATAAATCAAGTGTAGAAAGAAATGATTCTATTCAATATAATGATTGGACAAAAAATTCATCTGGCAGATTTGTAAAAGTTACCGAATTTATTGACAATTATAACGGAACAAGCAATTTAGTGGATTATTCGTTTAATATACTTGAAAATGTATCGCAACCAAATACCCAATGGACTATTGTTTATGATATTAGTAATTTAAAAATTCATTATAAATCGTTGCTTAACTCAACAATTCAAATAATAGATTTAAAAGAAATTGATTTTGCATGCAAAAACCAACAGCTGTACATACCTATCGCTGATAATTTGGTTAATTATGACAGTTTTAAAGAACTGACCTTTGAATCTAATTTGGAAATAATTGAATTTGTAATAAACGGCGTTGAGTTCTTAAAAAATAATGTACCAAAAGAATTTAGATTAGCATCAGCAAAATATTTTGAATCTGTAAAGTGTAGCGAACAATAACAGCCCACAACAACGTGTACCTGCAATAGCGGTTACAATGGTAAATCAAAGGTCTGTGCTTTTAATAAACATAGAGATAAACGGACAGGAAAGTGCTTCAAAACCGCTACTGCACTTACACATCATCCGTTACACAAAATAATTTGAAAGGAGAAAATCATGAAAAAATCGTTCAAACTTTTAACAATTATCTGCTTATTGGTTGCTGTTTCATACTCGAACGGGCAAAAATGCGATAATCAGTCAGTTGCAAAATCTTTTGACGTTAATGTGGTTGTCTTTAAAACAGAGAAACCGCTTGTACAAAATCAAAAAAAGTATTTTAAGATCAAGTGTGGATATGTCAAATATTCCATGCTTACTGCAGGCCAGGAATTAATCAGGGAATGGTGGTTCGATGATTATGGAAACAAACAATACGAAGAAAGCTACATGATTATTGGTGGTGAAAAGTCAGGCGACAAGACTTTGATAATTGATGGTTTTCAGTACAAGTGGCAGTTCGATGCAACAAACGGAACAAAAATGAAATACTACCAGGCTAAAACAGACTATGACAATATTACGGAAAGAGAAATTCAACGTTATGGAATTAAAAAGCATGGATTTGAAGAATATCTTGGTAAAAACTGTCTGAAAGTATCAACCGAAAAACCAAAATCAATTTCCTGGGTTTGGGAAAACATTGTTTTAAAATCAGAAACTGAAATTGCAGGACAAAAAGTAATGATGAAAGCTACAGAAATAAATGAAAATCAACCTGCAGCTTCATTATTTAAACTTCCTTCAGGTATTTCTTTTGAGATGCAGTAGAATGAAAACAAAATCAGTTTTATTTCTACTTCTTATAGTAGGAATAGGTTTGATAGGATATGGGCAAACAGTACCATGCTCACTTGACCAGATTAAGGTGCCTCCAACTTTTCAACAAACCGAGGGTGAGGTTTCCAGAGGTACTTTTTATCGGAATATGCTCAAATATGAGGACCAAAAAAAATTTCCTCAATCACTAAAAGGCGCTAAGTTATACCTGCAGTATCAAAGTACGAATATTTATTCATCAACCGAAGAATTTGACAAAGCAGGTAAAATTTATCAGAAGTTTTATAAAAATCTCTTTCAGCCCAAACCTATTAACAATTGGGGAGCTGTTACGCTAAACAACACACGTGAGCAGGATATCAGCCTGTTAAAACCCGGTGAAGCATCAGATGTGGTTGTTTATGACGCTGATGTAACATTTCAATGGTTTTGCATGCCGGAAAAGAACACCTTAAAAAAGTTCACTATAATGCTGGTAAACAACTTTGAAGACGACCTGCTTTATGTTACTGAGGAGTTTTATGCTACCGACCCCAACCCTGTTGTGCCGCCAGCTGAATTACTAGATTTCCCCGTTCATCAGCAATCCGAGTTTCGACCGGAAAAATCATTTATACAGTATGCCTGTAACTCTTCAAAGGAGGTCAATTTAATATCTGCGCAACTTCTATTTGAATCAAAATTGAGTTTTGCCGAAACTGTCGAATGGTTTAAGAAAAATGGGGCAAAAGAACCGAGGTTTGTAAAACAAGATATCAACTCCGATTCTTATGCTTTTCAAGACCCCAAAAACGAATATAGCTTATTAATCATTTCAAAAGATACATCTGCGAATAACCATTCCCCGAAAGTATTAATTACTTATCCTCTTCACCAGGTAAAACTCTATCATCAGGTAATCATAAACGGGAAAATAGTAATTACTAATTAGGTCAAGCTCATGAAAAAACATTTTTTAATTATCATTTTAATAAATTTGTGGATTAATATTGCTGCACAAATTAATTCTGGTATAGTTACAGATTCGGAAGGAAGCGAAATGCTGCCGAATCATATAGGTACAATTGAAATTGAAACCTATTATGACGAAACTTATACTCAAACGCTTCCAGCAAATACCATGGCTTTATACAGTGGTAAACTTGATAAACTAATCTCCGCGTTTAAGATCCATCCACTGTTTAATCCGCCAAAGGGCTTCGATGTTCATTTTAATAAAAGAATTGAAGATTGGAATAAAGAGTATAAGCCTACCGATTATTGGATTTCTGATGAAACGAAAATCACCGCTAGCCTTGAAATAGCCTTGGCACCCTATTTTAAAATTGGCGGAAAAGCGGTTACTGATTTCCATATTGCTTCAATTTTTTACATTTATCTCAATAACCCTTACAACATAGCCGGAACACCACTAATGTCTGATATTTATACTTGTCCTCAAGTAGTGGGAAATTTTCACGGTAATCCTGTTTATGCTACAAATCGTAGAGAAGTAACTATAATAAATTTTTCACAAAAGCAATTGTTTATACCTGTTACACAAGAAGATTTTATAAAAACACTGATTGATTACTGGGAATATAAAATTGCAGAGGTTAATAAAGAACAAGAAAATTTACAAAGCACAGAGGAAGAGTTTTATAGTCAAGAAGCTAAAAAACAGCGAGAAGCAGAATTTATGAAAGCCTACAACGAACTACTGAAATATGATAAAAATGCAGCCGAAGAACTTAAAAAAAATTATGAAGAATCATTGCAATATTTGAATAATGGCTCAAATAATGAAACAAACTTCAACGTTTTTGAAAAGGAACAAATCAGACGGTTGAATGAAGAATTACAAAATATGTCAGCAGCAGAAAGACAACGACAAGGATATTATTCGTTGGAAGCTATGGAAAAATTCAACAATGTATCCGGCTTACTTCCAAAAGAGTATATTAAAAGTGGAGATGCTCTTGTCCGAATCAACCCTGAGTTGGTAACTGATAATCCCCAAAATATTCAGTTGATTTCAATTCATTGGCATATGATGAATGAAGAATTTTCAGATGTACCCCGAAAACTGAATTATTCCAATAATGTAAGTTATCTCACCGATAATGTAATTTTGGATTTATATAAAGACAAAACGTTTTGGTATGAAATATTTAAACTTTTACAAACCATTAATAATTAAAGTTATGAAAGCAATCACTTATCTGTGGATTTTATCATTTATTTTGATACTTTCCTCTGCAGTGGCACAAACACCAAAAGTGCCTTCGCTAACAACTAACGAAGCTACTGTAATTACGCATTACAGTGTGTTTACAGGTGGAAACATCACCGATAACGGTGGTAGCACAATAACTTCAAAAGGCATTTGTTGGAGCAATACAAAACAGATGCCGGAGATAACCGATGCTAAAATCACAAGTAATTCAGCGGGCAATAATTTTCAGCTTTATGTAAAATGCCTAAAACCCAACACAACCTATTACATTAGGGCTTATGCCACTAATAAAGCAGGAACAGGTTATGGCAATACCATTACTGTAACAACATTATCCGAAGCTGACGGGACAACAACCGACATCGAAGGAAATGTTTATAAAACAGTTAAAATTGGTTCTCAAGTATGGTTTGCCGAAAATCTCCGAACCTCACACTACAATAACGGAGAACCTATTTCAACTACAAATAATGAAATTCATGAAGAAAATAAACCCAAGTACCAATGGCCTGCAAATGGTGATGAAAGCCTCGTTGAAAAATACGGTAGATTATACACATGGTTTGTGGTAATAGACAAAAGGAATATATGTCCATGCGGTTGGCATGTTCCTTCGCAAGAAGATTGGAAAAAACTAATTGACTATTTAGGTGGTGATGTCGAATTAATTGGCGCAAAATTAAAAGAGAGCGGAACAAATAATTGGGCAACGCCCAATGAAGGAGCAACAAATTCAAGCGGATTTACTGCAATTCCGGCTGGTTCAAGAGATTACACCTCGGCATTTGTATGGTTTGGCAAATCTGCATCGTTTTGGACTTCGACTGATAACGATGAAGATGATGCTCTTTTTTACAGTTTAGATCATCTCAATACAGAGTTAAAAGAAGATGTTTACAGCCATAAAGCAGGTCATGCTGTACGATGTATAAAAGATTAAATTTGTGTAACTTATGCTAAACGACAAGTGCAGGCATTGTGCTGATTTGAAGCATTTTACTTTCAATTCCTGCACCTGCGTTTAGCATTTTCAGTTGGCAATCATAAAAACCGCAGTCTATATGAAACAGTCAATAATCTTTTTAATTGTAACATTCACAACGATTCAATCTTTTTCTCAAAATTATGAAAAACTCCGTAAGTACCTAGATAGCAACTGGAAAACTCCTGAGGAATATGTTATTAGCAAATTTAATGACCATGACTATGTCTTTATAGGAGAGTATCACAGGATTAAACACGATGTTGATTTGATTTTAAATCTAATTCCTCTACTCTATGAAAATGAAATTTATAACCTTGCAATTGAATTTGGTGCTTATAATATTCAGGAAGTTATTGATTCAATAATAACAGCGCCTGTTTTTGATAGGAAATTGTTAAAATCAATTTATTTTAAGAATAATCCAGTTTGGGGATATAAGGAATACATTGACATATATGAGGTTGCATGGAAAGTAAATAAAGAAAACCCTAATTCCTCTTTAAAATTCCGAGTTGTAAATCTTGCTCCACCATACGACCCATGTAAAGAAGGCGGAGCATGGAATAATTTAGACCCTGATGTATATATGGCTAACGTCTTAAAGAAAGAAATTATAAGCCAAAACCAAAAAGCATTGATATATTCAGGCAATCTTCATGCTTTTACAAAATATCATCAACCCCTTTACGATTTTGAAAGAGATACTCTTTATGGCTATACCAAAACAAGGATGGGAAATATCATTCATGATTCCTTAAACGTTAAAACATTCAATATAAATTTACATGCAGGTTGGATTTCTGATAACGGATGGAATGCTCAAAGAGTACTTCCTGTAAATGGAGCAATTGATAGCATTATGAATATGTATAGTGATAAAAGAGTTGGGTTCGATGTTGTGAATTCACCCTTCGGGAAATTAAATTCTACTGACTCATACTATGCTCTAGGCTATGATAATTTTACTTTAGATAAATATTGTGATGGCTATATTTATCAATTTGCTTTTAAGGACTACCAACCAATAACCTCTGAGCCTGAATTCTATACAAGTAAAAACATTCATGCACTTCGCAAATATTTGAGATGTATTGGTTGGACAGAGATTGCAGTATTAACAACGTTTAAATTTAACGCTAGTAAGCGAACGTATGAAAACATTAGAAATCATTTCAAACATCTAATGAAATAATTACGGTTGCTAACAATGGGTGTAGCCAATGTGGGTTGATACTGGAACTTCGGAGCGGTTTCGCCAGTTCGGGCGTTTTCGTCGGGGGACGAAAGCGTTGCTCCGCACTCCCCCACTTGCCACACCCCCAGCCGTTACCACTCCCACCCCTTTCATAAACCCAACCAATTAAACTTGCGAGGTTGGGCAGAGTACATGACTAACGCAACGCTTCAGCCGGACATAAAAAAGTTTTTGTACTTGCTTGAACAAGTGGATTTTTTACTACATTTACTGAAAGTTACCGTACGGAGTGGCGTATATTGCACGCGTCCGCAGACGCACAAGAGCGAGGGATGATTTTTTTATTTAATATCAAACTAATGATCTGACAAATAGGAATGTATATATTGAAGGATAGGGTTTTAAGTAATTATTTTGAATAATTTAACTTAAAAGTGAAACAAAAAATTGCATAATTCGGTTATAAGTGAATACATTTGCAGTCGAAATATGGTATGATGAAGGAAGCATTTGCACATTCTACACCGTCAGGTGGGTTACAGATGATGACAATGCACCATCAGAAACGGATAGGTTTTTTGATACCTATGCTGTGCCTGAGCATCCATTAAATGAAAAGGCAATGCAATTGTTTCGATTGATAACCGAAAGCATTGGCAACAGATACGGAGCAACAAATGATTTTTTTGACAGAATAGTAAACAAAGCACAAGAATTGCCTCCAAAACAAAAACAATGGGTAGAAGAAATAAAAGACTTAGGCATCAATTTTCCACTGAGGTTATTTTGTTATCGGGTAACCGAAAATATTGTTATTCTTTTCAACGGTGGGATTAAGGAATCGCAAGCATCACAAGAAAGCAAAAATTTAAGAATGAAGTTTTATGAAGCACAAACCTTTGTCAAAAAAATTGAAGAAGCATTACAATCTCAAATGATTAAAATCTCTGATAACGGTAGGTATTTACAAAACTTTGACGGGACAACTGACATAATACTATAAGACAATGAGAAGCAAGACAGTAGATAGATTGCTGAAAAGCACACCTAAAGATGTTGAAATCTTTGTGGATTGGTATGCTGACATAGTGGTTCGCATTAATCAACTATTGCGTGAAAAAAATATCAGTAAAAAGGAACTGTCTGAAAAGATGAATAAGAAACCATCTGAAATTTCCAAATGGCTAAACGGTGAGCACAATTTCACCTTACGTTCACTAGCAAAATTATCGGCTGAATTGGGAGTACCTTTAATAGAAGTGACGAAGAAAAAAGTACAGACAGAATTTGTTGAAGATGGCTTTGTGTGCAGAGTTCACACTTTTGTGAGTTATACAAAACTAAACACAAAAACCACTGAAAATGTTTGGCAATGTGCCGAAGAAACTGAACCCTATAATGAATTAAGCAATGCAGGATAAAAATGTTTTTGATCCAGAAAAGATTGCTTTGATTGATTTCAAAATGATTAAAGGACAGGTGAACACTCCTGAAAATTTTGACATTAACAAAGTTGTCGGATACCATTTGGACAACTCCTTGCAATTGAGCTTTAACCTTGACGATAAATTGGCTAAAGCAGATTTCACTGTTAACGTAAAAACCGACAGCAAGGGCGAAAATGAAAGCGAAGCAACAGGAAATTTCCATTTAATATTTATTTACAGAATTGAAAATTTAGAAGAGCTTACTATACTGAAAAAAAATAAGCGTTTAAATCTAAATCCGGGTTTGGCAAATGCACTTTCATCTGTAACCTATTCTACATCAAGAGGGATTCTTATAACCCGACTGCAAGGCACGGCTTTGCAAAACTTTGTTTTACCCATTATCAACCCGAACAAGTTGCTTCACAATAAGTAAAAATAGATGATTTGGAAATACTTAAGAATTATAATTTAGAAGATCAAACAGCAATCTCAAACCATGCACTGACAATGATTCATGAGGACGGATAGACAGAACACCAGTTGCCAACATCGGTTTAGCACATTGCAGGGTGCAGTGACTAATTCGAAATGTAGTTTTTTTTCATTCATTTGTTGGAATATGACAGTCTTGCACTTTTAATTCCCGTGCTATTGCCAAACTGCAACCTGTTTCCACTCCCACCCCTTTCATAAACCCAACCATATAAACCCCCAAAGATTTCACTCTTCTTAGCATCTCAAATTCCCTTGCCTGTCAATTTCCCATCGGCAATTAGCCTGGCATACTCTTCGGGGGTGTTGATGTTGATAAGGATTTGATCATTGGGAACGGGTATGCAAGCCTTGCTAAATCGGTTTAAATACTCTTTTAGGTTGATATCCAGGTTGGTCTCGGCTCGTGCTGCTCTCGCAATTCGCGGCGAAATTAGTATGGGATGGCCACCCCTACCCTCGTAAACCGGGTAAACATAGTCGGCTTGCATTGCATGACGCCATAGTGCCCGCAGGATATCAGCACCCACAAAGGGGTTATCGGCATTGGTCATGAAAACATAGTGGTTACCAGTTGCCTGTAACGCAAGGTAAAACGAGTAAAAACGCCCCAGTTCGGGGTTTGGGTTAATCACTATTTCAATACCGTTTAGCTTATAGGCTGCTGAAGCTGCCTGTGCGGCTACCTCGGCATTGGTTACCATTACCACCCTTTGGCAGCCAAAGGAAAGGAACTCATCGGCAAGCTTGCGGGCAAAACATCGTTGTGGGTCAAATGGGAGCAAAGCCTTAGGCTGCCCCATTCGCCCCGAGGAACCGGCTGCCAGAATAATGGCGGAAAAATTTTCTTTCATTCGCTTGTATAGTAATATTCTTTGCCAAATAGCAATAAAATGCTATACAAAGTTAATATGCTTAGCCATATTTTATAGATTTGTGGGAAATATCAGGATATATGAGCGATAAGTTTTCACCCATACCGGCCAAACAGTTGCTGGAAATCATTCTGAAAGAACTTGATACCCATGGAACCGTTTTTGGATACCCCAGCGAGCTGTTCTTTAACCCGAATCAAGGTAAACTTCCCACAACCATTTTTGGGCAAACCATTGATACACCAATAGGTGTTGCCGCAGGGCCACATACTCAACTTGCTCACAACATTGTAGTTGCCTGGCTTATGGGAGCCCGGTACCTTGAGCTGAAAACCATTCAAACCCTCGATGAGCTAGAGATTGCAAAACCCTGCATCGACATGCAGGATGAAGGGTACAACTGCGAGTGGTCGCAGGAGCTGAGGGTTGAGGAGAGCTTCATGGAATACCTAAAGGCATGGGTAATCATTCACATCCTGAACCATAAGCTGCAGCTGGGCAGTAAGCCCAATATGGTTTTCAACATGAGCGTAGGCTATAACCTTGAGGGTATTAAAAAGCCCAACGTTCAGTGGTTCCTGAATAAAATGGGTGATGCCACCGGTGAGCTGAACCAGATGGTGCAGGAGCTAAAAGCCATATACCCAGCCATTGGAAACATCGATATTCCCGCTAAGCTTTCGGATAATATTACGCTTTCCACCATGCACGGGTGTCCGGCAAATGAGATTGAGGATATAGCCCGCTACCTGCTAACTGAACGGAGATTGCATACGCTGGTTAAGCTCAACCCTACCCTTTTGGGAAGCTCTGAGCTAAGAGAGATACTGAACAAAAAGCTCAGATTTAGAACCAACGTTCCCGATATCGCCTTTGAGCACGACCTAAAATATCCCGATGCCCTAAAGCTGATTGAAGCCCTTTCCGCCGAAGCAAAAACCCTTAACCTTACCTTTGGGGTTAAGCTAACCAATACGCTGGAAAGCGTTAACAACAAGCATGTTTTCCCAAGCGAGGTGGACATGATGTACATGAGCGGCCGGGCGTTACACCCCATTTCCATAAACCTTGCCCGCAAGCTGCAGAACGATTTCAAAGGCCAATTGCTTCTATCGTTCTCGGCAGGAGTTGATGCGTTTAACGTATCAAAGGTTATGGGCTGCGGTTTTAGAACCGTAACCGTATCGTCCGACCTGCTTAAACCCGGCGGTTATGGGCGATTAAAGCAGTATATCGATAATCTCAATATCGATTTTAACGGGGAAACTGGCTGGCCAACAGCCGATGTGGCTCTCAAAAACCTAAACAGCTACGCACAGGAGGTGGTAGAGGATGAACGTTATCGCAATACGCATTTCCGTGAGCCATCCATCAAAACCAAGCGTAAGCTCGACTACTTCGACTGTATTGCAGCCCCATGCGTGAATACCTGTGCTACCAATCAGGAAATACCCACATACCTTCACTTTGCTGCCACTGGCAATTACCCCAAAGCGCTTGAGGTGATACTTCGCACCAACCCATTTCCGAATACAACCGGAATGGTGTGCGACCACCTTTGCCAGAACAAGTGTACCCGTATTAACTACGACAACCCATTACAAATACGCGACGTGAAACGCTACGTTGCTGAGAATGCTGATATCAAGCTAAGTCCTGCTCAACCAAATGGTAAAAGGGTTGCCATAATTGGCGCCGGCCCATCGGGCTTGTCGTGTGCATTTTACCTGGCCATTAATGGCTTTAAGGTTGATGTTTTTGAAAGCAAGACCAAGGCCGGAGGAATGGTTCGCTATGCCATACCAGGCTTCCGCTTAACCGACCAGGCCATTGATAGGGATATTGAAAGGATTACCCAACTTGGTGTAAACATCCATTACAGCCACCCCGTAACCCGCAGCGAGTTCACCGACCTTAAAAACAAGTACGATTACGTTTACATATCGGCTGGTGCGCAGAAATCGGCTATGCTTGATATTGAAGGTATTGATGCCGATGGTGTTATTGACCCTCTAACCTTCCTGATGGGTGTAAAAAGCGGTAACATAAAGCAGATTGGCAAACGTATTGTAATAATTGGCGGTGGGAACACCGCCATGGATGCAGCCCGAACAGCGCATAGGCTTGTGGGCGACAACGGAAAGGTAACCATAGTTTACCGCCGAACAGTAAACGAAATGCCTGCCGATGAGGGTGAAATTAAAGCGGTAATTGCCGAGGGAGTTGAGATAGTGGAACTTGCCGCCCCTGAAAATATAATCACCCAGAACGGCAAGGTTAAAGCATTGAAATGTAGCTTAATGAAGCTAGATGGTTACGATAGCAAGGGTAGACCAAAGCCTGTAAAAATTGATGGTTCGGAATTTGAGGTTGAGTGCGATGTGGTAATTCCCGCCATTGGGCAAGCCCTTGATATCGATTTTGTTCCAAATGAGCTGCTAAAAGCCGATACCCGCAACTATAAAACGTTGATGGGTAACGTTTACATTGGTGGCGATGCGCTACGTGGTGCATCAACGGCCATAAATGCCATTGGCGATGGTCGTAAGGCAGCCCAGGAGATTATCAGCCAATGCGGTTTTACGGGAATTAGTACTGGTGTCCCTGAAAAGAAACATAATTATAGGGAACTTATGCTCCTACGATCCACCCGCAAGTATGGTTATGTGCATAAAGAGCTCACTGCTGAAAAGAGCAAAACCTTTGAGCTGGTGACTGTAACTCCGGACGAAGAAACTATAAAAGAGGAAAGCGCACGCTGCCTACACTGCGACGAGGTTTGCAGCATATGCACAACGGTTTGCCCCAACCTGGCTAACTTTGCGTATACCATTGAACCCGTTCGTTACCAGCTCGACAAAGTGCTGGTTGGTTCCGATGGAACACAGGAGGTTCAACCCGACCATCTTTTTGAGGTAAAACAAACCGTTCAGATACTGAATATTGCAAACTTCTGTAACGAATGCGGGAACTGCTCTACGTTCTGCCCAACCGAGGGCGCACCCTACCAGGATAAGCCTAAGTTTCACCTAACCACAAAATCGTTCAAGGAGAGCGAGGATGGTTACATGCTTAGCGTTCTGAAGGACAGAAATGTATTAATCTTCAAGCAAAAAGGAGGCATTAAGACCCTATCGGAAAACCGTGATGAATACATTTACGAAACCGACCACGTTTACGCCCGTTTCAGTAAAAATGGCTTTAAGCTGGTTGAGGCTAAGGCGTTAACGCCTTGCGTAAGACAAATTCAGTTCCAGCATGCGGTAGAGATGAGCGTAATAATGCAGGGAGCAAAAAGGTTAATGGGGGTATGATTGGTGTTTAGTGTTTAGTGTTTAGTGTTTGGTGGTTGTGTTTAGTGTTTGGTGGTTGTGTTTAGTGTATTGACCCCTTTAAACTGGACTAATCTCCAAAGGGTTTAGAGAAGATTCAAAAAAATAAATTATCAGAAATTACCATTAATGCGTATTCTACAGCTTGTTACACGGTTCGATTTTGGTGGAGCAGAGAACCACGTGCGTGAGCTATGTAACGAGCTTGCAGCAAGCAACCATCAGGTTATTCTGCTTTCCCGAAAAGGGCGACAAAATGAGCTGTTAGATAAACGAGTAATATTTATTCAACTACCATCGTTTGTAAGAAATTTGATACTGACAAAGGTTGTAATAATAGCTTACCTGCTATTACGGTATAAGATTGATGTGATACATGCACACCAACGACTCCCAATAATTTCGGCATGCATAGCGGGATTTATACTAAGAGTCCCAGTGGTGGCTACCGTTCACGGCCGCGTTAGGCACGATTTGCGATCGGCAATTGCCCGTAGGTTCACTTCAAGGATAATTTTCGTTAGTAACCAGGTTTTAACCATCTCGCGCCACTATGGGACTATAAAGCATAAATCGGTAGTTATACCCAACGGAATTCCAATTCCACAAAAGCTTCCAGATCTTGAACCATACACTATTGGATACTTCAGCCGTATTGATGAAAGGCACTTTGAGGTTATTAAAAATTTGGTTTTGGCAGTTGCAAAGCTAAAAACGGATTATCCAAATGTAAGGTTATTGCTTATGGGCGATGGCAAGGAGGTTGAGAAACTAAAGTTATTAATCTATGAGGCAAATAGCAAGCTGAACGAAGAGGCAATTCAGTATAAAGGCTTTGTGAAAAAATTAGAAAACATTGGTTTCTTCCCTGAATTACTTTTTGGTGTGGGTAGAACAGCCATTGAGGGACTGGCTCGAGGAACTAATCTGATTTCAGTTAACTATAAACGAATGGGGGAAATAGTTACCCTGAGCAATTATGAACAATATGCCATGAATAACTTTGTAAATGTAACCGGATTACCACCTACTCAGGAAAAAATATTTAACCAACTAAAAAATTATTACGAGAAAAGTATGCCCCCCATAACAAAACGTACAAAAATTAAAATTGTAAGCAATTGAAATATAAATTCTTACAAATTTACCACTTAAAACAAATTGTACCAAACGGGTTAAAACAGGGTTAAAACTTGCGGGTAAATTTACGCAAAATAAGCATTTAAAGGTTAAAACAAGGCCCGCTTGTATGCAAGTAATAATAAGGTATAGATGACTTTTTAAGCCTCTTATTAAAGGAGGCTTTGTTTTTATGTACCGATAACCTAAAAATATGGTTGGGGATGCAGTTGGGGGGGCAGTTGGGGGGGCAAAAAAAGGATATAAAACAACAGATAAAAAACCCAAAAGGCAAAATAAAAGCCCAAAAAACAGGCAAAACATAAAATAGAAGGGGGGAAAATACACGATAAAAACAAGTAGAAAATAATGCATATGCATGATATACAGCATAATACAAAAAGAATAAGTGTAAATGCGTGCGTGTGGAACGGTTAACCCATGCTATTGATACGTACTGATGCCTTTATGTGAGCGGCAAACCTGATGGAATCGAACGGGAAGTCCTTGGGTTGATGGTGCTCGTTATAGCTGATCAGCGTAACATAGCCTGGGGTATCGGATTGTTTAACGTATTTCACGGTAAGGAATGCATCGCCATTGTGGGCAATGGATAGCAGGTACATCTCGCCCCAGAGGATGTTCTGCAGGTCGTTCAGCACCTTATATATAATAATGTCGCCGCTCTTGAGCAGCGGGTACATGCTATCGCCCACCATGTAAATAGCCCCGTCGCATTTGGGCAGGTTTGGTATCTCCAGCCAGGCTATGGGTTCAGTATCGGCAATGCTATCGTACACCTCCACCACGCCGCCAATGGCTTCAACGTTGTATAGCGGTATCCTAACCGTATGGAGGTAGGTATCGGCCTTTGAGGAGAAACGGTTGATTTCATCCGGTTTAATTCCTCTAAGCATTGGGCCTTCTCCAGTCAATAACCATTCCGGGTTTATATTATCAAATGTTAATACTATTTTATTGAGCAATTCAAAACTTGGGGCATTTCTACCTTTAATAATATTATGAATAACAGTAGGATTAACACCAATTTTTGTTGAAAAACTGTTTTTGTTTAATCCAAACTGTTTGATAATTAAGTCAATGCGATTATTTATTGTCATTTGAGAAAAATTTTTAAAAAATTATTTGGATATATTATCATTTGATAATATATTTGTAAAACAATTAAGCAAAGTTAAACAATATGAAACGGCAAAAGCAAGAGCATGAGCTAAAAAGTAAGCTAAGACACGGCGATCTTAAGAAAATTGCAGAGATAACCGGGTTTGCCTACCCGCATGTGGTAAACGCATTCAACGGGCGCGTGAGGCTTCACCCAATGCTGCTTGAGGTGGCCCATAAGATAGTGGAGCAGCGCAGCCGTCGCATATCCAAAATGGTGAACCAGCTAAACAGGTAGAGCAATGCCTATCCCGACAGCAGTAAGCGGCTACATCGGAACCCGCTCGGGATCCAAACCCAAGGTGACGGCCCGAAGGCCACCACGGCGGAGTAGCAAAGGCCGGCTACCCGTTGGAGGCCGGGTCAAGGTGGATTGCCCAAGCGCGGAGGGAACGCTGCCAACCGCGCTGGCAGCCGGGAACAGACCGGCACTTTTAAGTATTAATCACTTAAAACGAATTGCCATGAAAAGCAAAAAAGCAAAAAAAGCCGAAAAGGTAATCAGAAGTAAAAAGTACTCCTGTTTCACCGACTTAATGGTGGTAAGGAAAGGTGTTCTTACCCATACTGTAGGTCAAACATCTTGCGCATGCGATGAACATAATCCTCCATTTCAAAACGTTCCCGGAATATCCGATTTGTTCCATTCGAAAATAGCAGTTCATCTATACCATTAAGCATGTTATTTCCCTGTATGCCAAGGTTAGTGAAGAAATCGCTTGCAAAAGCATGGTACTCCTCCTTTGTAAGTTTTTGCTCTGCCAATGCAAGCAGTGCGCCTTGCAGGGTCTTAACATATGCTAATAGAATCATGTAATCAATGAGCAATTCATCAATCATGTTGCGGGCTTCTTTATCCATAACCTTAATTTTTTTTAATAAGGTAAAAATAAAAAAATAACACCTCCATGCCAGTATACTACAACGACATAATATGTATAACTGTAGATGAATGGCTAAATGCAGGCTTATCATATGCGTTGTATAAATCCGATAAAAAGCGGAATTATCTTAAAATTATTAGGCGTGGTTGTAACAATAATTCTGCATTAATCGAATGGGACACCCTGCGCACCGACCGAAAGGAGGCCATAGTGGCCGCGCTTGGCGACCCCCGCAAGCTGGTGCATAGGGCCATGCTGGAGGACTACATTAAACCCGATCACGAAGCGGCTGCCTACTTTGCCAATTACCTGCTACCCGATGGCCGAAAATTGGACATGAAAGCCCAAAAGAAGTACTTATCCGAGGCCTGCCTGCTCAATGCCATAAAGGCATACATAACAGAAACCCGCACACGCCGCAAGGCAATAGGCATGCGCAAGGGTGAAATATACACCATGGCCGCCAACCTGCTGGCGCAGATTGATACCAATAAGTACCCTCACGACCTGCCCACCAACCCCCGCAGGTTAAAGGATCGCCTGAAAAAGTACATTGACAATGGCTACGAGAGCCTGATACACGGCAACTGGTGCAACAGAAACAGCCGCAAGGTTAACGAGCTTGTGGAAAAGCTCCTCATAAGCATTTACTGCATGGATAACCTACCCTTTGGGGAGTGGGTGCACGACTACTACCTGCAGTTCCTGTCGGGTACGCTCAGGATTGCCGATGCCGAAACG